>DAOUTT010000024.1 GCA_030668545.1 Anaerolineales bacterium
ATGGCCAGGACGAAGGTGCGCAGCGCCGGCGCTTCCGCCTTACTGACCCCGATATATTCGGCTCGGCGCGCCATCTCCGGCGGGAGCAGGGCGTCTATACTCAGTTCTCTGTTCATAACTAGTTACCCTTCTACTTAACCAAGATTGTCAGACAACCAAACGATAACTCCGAACTTGATGCCCGGCAAGGAACAACGATCACTTATGAAAAATGTAACTAATCCGGTTGTGCAGGATGTCGCCGTGATGTACTGAGCAATACGGCGGCCGAGAGCACAAGTCCCCCACCTATAGTTTGTCTTGTGGTTAGGAATTCCCCTAGAAAAATCATGGCCAGGAGAACGGTGAAGACCGGCTCAAACGTGCTAAGAATCGATGCGGTTGTAGGGCCGACGCGCTGCATCCCGGCCAAAAAAGCTCCTAGAGCAAGGATTGTGCTGAGAGTCACCATCCCTAAGAGGATGAGGATGCCCTCCGGCCCTAGATTAAAATCCAGATTATGGGAGAAGGCGCCCGCGACGGTGAAGCTGATCGCTGCACCGAGTGAAATCCAGACTAGACTCACCCAGGGTCCTGCTTGGCGGGTGAAACGATCGCTGCTGATGATGTAGGCAGCATACCAGATAGCCGATCCCAAGACTAAGGCTATACCGAGCAGGTCAACAGGAACACCGCCGGCGCCTTGAAGAATTCGAACCGGGTTGAGCGTCAGGATCACTCCAGAAGATGCTAATGCGAGGGCAATCCACTCTCGAGCGCTAAGTGTTCGCCGGTTCAGGAACCAATTGAAAAGGGCCACGAAGACAGGGTACACATACAACAACAATGAGTTAAGTGAGGCCGAGTTTCGTTCAAGGGCAGCGAAATAGAGTGCGGATTGCCCGGCGTAGCCGACCGCGCCGAGCAGGATAAGAATAAATACCTGGCGGAGGTCGAAAAACAATTTACTTCTGCGGAACAAAGTCAGATAGACTGCCAGCAAAGCGGCGGCACCCGCATAGCGAAGGCTGAGGATCGTCACAATGTTGAGGTCTGCATTGAAGGCGAGCTTCCCTAGAATCGAGAGGCTGGCGAATCCTGCAGCGGATACAGCGCACAGACCCGCTCCGGTGAGTCGGGATCGATCTTCGTCGCTGTCTTTTTGTTGTGTTGACGCAAAGAAAACGGGGGGCTGTTGTGATCCGTTGGTGGAGTTAGATGGGTCCATAACGATGAGTATACTTGTGCTCTTTCTATTACCAAGTGAGCGAAAATAAACCGGTCAGGGTTTCGCGGTAGAATGAACTTTAGGACGAGACAGCCATGAAGGATGACGGAATGAAAGTTAATGTCAAATCGGATCGCAACCAGGGTCGACCGCCCCGGCGGCGGCCAGAATGGATTAAGGTGAGCGCGCCATCAGGCGAGACCTACGAGTGGCTGCGAGGCATGATGCGCTCCAAGTCGTTACACACCGTTTGTGAAGAGGCCCGCTGTCCAAATATGGGGGAATGCTGGGGCTCCGGGACGGCGACGTTTTTGCTTATGGGCGATGTGTGTACGCGCTCATGCGGCTTCTGTGATATCGCAACGGGGCGCCCAGCACCGCTGGACTGGCTCGAGCCCGAAAGAGTTGCACGCGCCGTACAGGCGATGGATCTGCGCCACGCGGTTATTACCAGCGTAAATCGCGATGAGCGCGCCGACGGTGGTGCACCAATTTTTGCGATGGTTATCCAGAGAATCCGCGAACTGCAGCTGGGCTGCTCCGTTGAGGTGCTCATTCCGGATTTCAAAGGCTCAATTGAATCACTGAAAATCGTTATGGATGCCCGACCCGAGATTCTCAACCACAATGTAGAGACTGTGCCGCGGCTCTTTAAGCGAGTTCAACCGCAGGATCATTATGAGTGGGCGCAGGCGACGCTCACCAATGCGAAGGGCTTAGACCCGGAGGTACTCACCAAGTCAGGCATCATGGTTGGATTGGGGGAGACCATGGATGAGGTTAAGGCGGTCATGAAAGACCTTCGCTCTTGGAACGTTGACATCCTCACCATCGGCCAGTACCTCCAGCCCACCAAAGAACATCTCCCGATTGAGCGCTACTATACCCCGGAGGAGTTCGAAGAATTCGAACGCTTTGGTAGAGATATAGGTTTCAAGTGGGTTGAAAGCGGACCGCTGGTTCGTTCTTCATACCATGCAGAGAAGCAGGTCCGCGCCTTAAGCGTAGTCCACCGTATGTTATACGGCGTCGAAACGACAAACGCGTGAAGAACGCTCGGCGCTAAAAGAATTCAGGATACCCGGGAGAGCCCCCGGGTATTATTTGTAAACAAAGCGAATTTAGAGCAGTCTCCTGGAGATCGAAGATGATTGAATTGAGGGTTATGCCCGTTGGGGAATATCAAGCGAACTGCTATCTACTTGTCGAGACTGAGTTGGGCGAGGGGATACTTGTAGACCCCGGTGATGAAGCACAGAAGATTCTGGATTGGATAGGAAACACAAACGTCACCAGACTCTTGCTTACACACGGACACTCGGATCACGTTGGTGCGCTTCACGCAGTAAAGCAGGCTCTGGGGGTAAAGGCGGGAATTCACCCAGCCGATGTGGAGACTTTCGCCATCCAGGCTGATCACGAATTATCGGCAGGAGATATTTTTACGTTGGGGGATGCGCACATCGAGGTTGTTCACGTTCCCGGTCATACACCCGGAAGCGTCGCCCTAAAGCTCATCGAAGCGGATGGGTTTCATCATGCCCTATCCGGGGACGCGATCTTCCCTGGAGGACCGGGACATACGCAGACACCAGAGGCGCTGGCGACGGCGCTCGAATCATTGACCCACACGGTTTTTACCTGGTCTGATTCGGTTCGATTACACCCCGGGCACGGGGAGTCGACGACAGTCGGTGCAGAGCGCGCGGCCTTCGAAACTTTCCGGGACAAGCCACATCCGCCCGATCTCTGTGGAGATGTGACCTGGGGTTGATCTATACCTGGACGCGAGTGGAGCGGATGGATAGCGTATGAAAAATCCCGGAATGATTGGGGTAGGATTTATTCGACTTATCGGTGTGTGAGGTGTAATGGGTGAATACCGCTTTTTTCATTCGATAGAGATCCGCTATGGCGATATTGATGCCCAACGTCATGTGAATAATGCCCGCCACTTCACCTACATGGAACAGGCGCGGTCGAAGTACATCAAGGCGCTTGGCTTATGGGAAGGATCAGATTTCGACGCGATCGGGATCATCCTCGCGGAGCAAAGCTGCCGCTACATCCGCCCGATTCAATTAGAGAGTGACATTAAAGTGGGGGTTCGCACCGTGCGTCTCGGGGAGAAAAGTATAGAGACTCAATACTCGATCCAGGACTCTCAAACAGGAGAGGAACTGGCTGTTGGGCAAGCAGCATTGGTCGCTTATGATTACCAACTGGGGAAATCCATTCCTATTCCAGATGACTGGCGCGTCGTCATTGCCTCGTTTGAAAATATCTAATGTACCGGCCGGAAAAGAAAAGAGTTTTCGCGGCTTTATTGCCAGGCGGTTTTATATTGTCAAGCTCAAGTTCTTAGATAACAAATTTGATCGCTCCTGGACTATGAGAGGAATCGAAAATTGCATTTAGACGTATCTCTTCCCCCGGTATCACTTAAGGAAGTCCCGGCGATTGCCGTAGCTATGGAGGGAATGCGCTTTGATGGCCTCTGGTCACCAGAGACGCAGCATGATCCGTTTCTCCCCCTGGCTCTGGTGGCAGAGCACACGAACGAGATGTGTTTTGGTACGGCAGTGGCGATCGCGTTCGCTCGCAGCCCTGCAAATATTGCGCACACAGCATGGGATTTGGCCGCTGCTTCGCAAGGAAGATTTATCCTGGGGTTAGGGACGCAAGTCAAACCTCATATCGAGCGGCGCTTTGGAATGCCCTGGCCAGAGTCACCCGCAAGCAAGCTGCGCGAGTTCGTTCTGGCTGTGCGTGCTTTTTGGTCTGCTTGGCAGGGGGATGGACGCCTGAATTATCGGGGCGAATATTACAAACTCACCTTGATGACGCCATTCTTTAACCCCGGACCGATTGAGCATCCTGATATACCGATCTATTTGGCAGGGGTGAACCCCGGACTGTGTCGATTGACCGGTGAAGTAGCCGATGGTTTCCATATCCACCCACTGCACACGGAGCGGTATCTGCGCGAGGTTGTCCGCCCCGCGATTGCGGAGGGCGCCAGGCGAGCGGAAAGAGATGAAGGCAAAATCCAGCTTTCAACATCAACATTTGTCGTGACGAACACTCAACAGGAAATATTTGTGCGCTCGCAAATCGCATTTTACGCATCCACACCGTCCTACCGCCGGGTGATGTCGCTCCATGGTTGGGATGACGCTGCCGAAGAACTTTCGTCTCTGGCTAGAAAGGGAAAATGGGATGCGATGTCGGATCTAGTGGATGATGAAATGCTGGCGACCTTCGCGGTAGTTGAGAAACCCGATGCACTGGCGGGTGCGGTTAAAAAGCGCTACGCGGGACTTGTGGACAGGATAACGCCATATTGGTCATTTCACCCCGGTGATGACGAAGATTTCTGGCGTGTCCTCGTTGATGAGTGGAAACGTACGTGATCATCGTCGATGGCCATGAAGATCTGGCGTGGAACGCGCTCACTTTCAATCGTGATTACACACGCTCTGCGCTTGAGACGCGGGCGATGGAAGAGGGGACATCCATACCGGAGTGGAACGGCGACACGCTGCTTGGTTGGCCGGAGTGGGTTCGGGGCGGCGTGGCGGTGGTCTTCGCAACGCTCTTCTCCACGCCACTTAGATGGAAGAAAGATCCCTGGGATGTTAGATGTTACGCTGATGCCGATGAGGCGCACGCACTCTATCGCTCCGATCTGGCGTACTACCATCGCCTGGTAGAAGAACATGCCAAGAAATTCCATTTAATCCTAGACAAGCACGATCTTGGAACCACAGAGTCGGCGTGGCAGAAGGCCGAGGACGAAGAGCGGAGCGTAGGAATGGTATTGCTCATGGAAGGTGCCGATGGCGTGCGGTCACCGGGAGAACTGCAAGAGTGGTTCGATGGGGGCGTACGGATCCTGGGTCCTGCCTGGGCCGCCACTCGTTACGCTGGAGGGACAGGAGAACCGGGTCCTTTAACGGGTCTCGGCCGCGAGCTACTGGACGCCATGGCAGATGTTGGTATGATCTTGGACCTAGCGCATCTGGCTGAGGAGGGGGCTGTAGAAGCATTGGATCTTTTCAGGGGTCCGATTCTAGTCTCACATACAAGCCCGCTCGCGCTGGTGCCCAGTGCGGAAAAACCCGAACGACACATCACCGACCTTGTTATCCGACGAACCGCCGATCGGGAAGGTGTGATTGGATTACTGCTCGGGAATCGCTTCTTGAAAGATGGATGGGAGCCTTCGCAAGGTAGAGAGATTGTTACTCTAGCAGATGTTGCGACGGGGATCGATTATATTTGTCAGATGCTCGGAGACGCTGCGCACGTTGGTATAGGAAGCGATTTTGACGGAGGGTTTGGTTTGGACAAAGTCCCTCAAGGGCTTGACAGCGTGGCTGACTTGGGGTTAATTGGCGAGTCGCTGAACGCACGCGGCTATAATCAAGAGGATATCGAAGGAATCCTTGGGGGAAACTGGCTGCGATTTCTGCAAAGAGCATTACCGGAGAACTGATTCTTATGCGCGCTCTCACTCGATTGCAAATACGTCTTGCGCGACTCTGGATGACTGTAATGTTCATCGGTCTGCTGATTTTTATGGTCGGCATCCAACCCGATCTAATCGGCATGAACCGCAGCATTACCGTTGGTTTTGTTCAGATCGGTGTCTGGCTTACGGGGCTGGCGATTCTGCTTGTGGCGGCTTATTCAACTGTGCGAGTAATTCGCAACGGAAAAACAAACTCTTTGCGCGCGGATATAGGAATAAGGCTAATAGCGACAGGCTACGTTGTGGCTGCTGTAGGATCGCTGGCTGACTTCATCGGTGTGGGCGCCCACCGAATGCCCGTCGTCCACTTTGGATATATTCAGATGATTGGTTTGGTAACGGGTGTGTTGCTTAGCATGCTCGGAGTGATTCTTTATATGCCCTGGACAAGGGAAGTAAACACCGAAGACAAAGTGCATGACCCAGCGGAAGAGATTTCAACCCTCGGGATTGAATCGCTCCATTGATTCCGCCATTCACAAAAGCGTAATCACCATTGGATAGAGATTCGGCCTTCCTGCAGGGCCGTCTTTGGTATAAGGCTTAGATGTGGACGCGGCCGTCGGCGTACTTGGGGATAAGCAGGGAGCTTAATTTATATTTTTTACTAAGGTAATACAGAGCTTAACCTAATCAGTTACCCTCTCGCTGGAGTGACCGGGGAAGACTTTTTCTCCAGGCTTGATCGCGGTGTAGGCGTAATTCACCGCAACAGTAACCTGGCCATAGCCGACGACGATCAAGTTGAGTGGATCGAGCTCCTCTTGTAGAGCGACGTCACCAGCGGCGTATACACCTGGGAGATTGGTTTCCATCTTACTGTTGACTTTGATATAGCGCCGGCCGATTGTCTCCAACCCCCACTCGCGAATAGGCCCGAGGTCGGCTTTGAATCCGAGCGCCAGGATACCGGCATCGACCTCAATTGTTGATTCGTCGCCTGTGCGATTGTCGAAAATAACAGCACGATCAAGGCTCTCGTCGCCTTGGAATTCACGCAGTTCATAGAAGATGCGCGTATCAATGGAAGAATCTTTTAAGGCGTTCACAGAAGTGTCGTGTGCACGAAAACCCTCGCGTCTATGGATCAAGGTGACATGCTCGGCGATCGGCTCAAGAGCTAAAGACCAGTCAACGGCGCTGTCGCCGCCCCCAATAATGAGTACGCGCATCCCGGCATAATCGTCGACATCCTTGACCCAATATTCCACCCCCTTACCTTCAAAGCGCGAAATACTCTCGTTTTTAAGTTTATTCGGACGGAAGGCGCCAATACCTGCAGCAATTACGACAGTGCGAGAGTAGTGGATGTCCTTGTCTGTCTCGATGATCCAGCACTCCTGCCCATCATCCCCTCCGGGGAGAGGTGTCCGCCCGAGCGTTAGCGCCCGCTCCCCAAGCGCCATAAACGGCTTCCACTGAGAGGCTTGTTCGGTCAGACAGGAGGCGAGCTCCTTCGATAGAATCGCTGGAAAACCGGGAGTGTCGTAGATCAGCTTATCAGGGTAGAGCGCGATTAACTGACCGCCGGGTTGAGGTAGAGCATCGATGATCTTAACCTTCATCTCGCGCAGCCCGGCGTAGAAAGCCCCAAACAGTCCCGTAGGGCCGGCTCCGACGAATGTGATATCAAATACATCACCTGTATTCTTCTTAGGGCTCATCATTTGGGCAATCCTTTGTGCTGCGTAGACTGAAACGAGCAGAGTATTAGGGCACGCAGAAACGAATCTCGGGTGGAAATGTGACTTGATTCTTGGAAGCCTTCCCCTTCATGGTGAATATTCAGGCGAAGGAGGTTACCCTCAGGCTAGGAAAAACACCACCAGCAAAGCAATTGCGGCGAGGAATCCGGCGGCAGCAACAAAAAGCACCCGGACTTCATCCCATGGTCGCCGATCCACCAATTGGCCGTTTTCTCCCGTGGCCCAGACGGCCTCATATCGCGGCCCAAGGAAAAATGTGAGAGCAATGCCAGCCAGTAAGCCACCCAGGTGACCCCAATTGTCAATTCCAGGCATAAGGCCGAGGCCAAGGTTTAAAAGGGCCACAAGCACGATCTGGCGCAATTGTATAAGACCAAAACGGCCGAATAGACCGCGGTGAAGGTACAAGAAAGCCCCTAACGACCCCAGTAGACCGAAAATTGCACCGGAAGCGCCGGCCGAGGGGTAGGGGCTGAAAGCCAGGCTAAGAATCACCCCCGCAATTCCGCAAAGCAAGTAAACCGCAACAAAACGAGCTGTGCCGAAGAAGCGCTCCACGGCCGGACCGATTGCATAGAGTGAGTACATATTGATTAAGACGTGGGGAATTGTGACGTGAAGGAACATGGGGGTGATGAAACGCCAGATTTCGCCCGAAAGGATTTCGGGACCGGATTTCGCCCCCATCTCTAACAACCAATCGAACTGAAATAACTCGACAGAAAGGAACTGTCCTAGAAAAACGACCAGGGTGATGGCGATTAAACTGTAAGTGCCCGGGAATTGTTTAAAGCCAGGGCGCGATCTCGCGGTTTGTGTGTTTGGCCTGGCGGGAGGAGCGGACTGGGCGTGCTCTTCCAGCGGGGGTTCTTGGGTCATAGCCGCACCTGTCTCGGATTCGTGCGGCGATGTTCGGAGGCGATGATCGCCAGAATAGCATCTACCGTTGCGTCGAGTTGATCGTCTGCGTTTACAACGTAGTAGTCGAAGAGTTCTACCTTGTGTAATTCCTCGCGTGCGGTTTCAATCCGCAGCTGAAGTTTCTCCTCGGATTCCGTACGGCGCGCCTTCAAGCGGGCAATGAGCTCCCCCTCGTTCTGTGTGGATAGGAAGATCAACAATGCCTCGGGGTAAAGCTGGCAGATCGTTTCAGCGCCCTGTACGTCGATACGCATGATGACGTCCTGACCGCTGGCGAATGCTTCCCGCACTTGCTGTCTGGGAATCCCTTTGTGCTCGTCATAGACAAGAGCGTGTTCCAACAGCTCATCCCGTTCTATCATGGCGACGAACTCATCAGCGCTGACGAAGAAGTAATCGACTCCCTCAATTTCCCCTTTACGCTTCGGCCGTGAGGTTGCCGTGATCACAAAGTGGAAGGGTAGTTGGAGTTCCTTCATGCGCTGAAGAACGGTGTCCTTCCCAACTCCAGAAGGCCCGGATAGTACAATGAACAAGGGCCGCTTTTGTTTATTGGCGAACTCACGATACATGTATTGATACCTCCCAACGCGGTCAGTATAATCTATTTACAGGAGGGCAATATGCCGACGTATGATTATACGTGCCGTGACTGTGGAAAGCACAACTCGATTTATCAGGCTTATGAGGAGTACGGTGTAGTTTCCGTTGTTTGTCAGTATTGTGGCGGCGAAAAGGTAGAACGAATTATTGGCAGAATTCGAGTTGCGCGCTCGGAAGATTCCCGGATTGAATCTCTAGCGGATCCGAGTGCATGGGGAGACTTCGACGAATCCGATCCCCGATCGATGGCAAAGATGATGCGCAAAATGGGCAACGAAATGGGCGAGGAGATGCCGCCCGAATTTGATGAGGCTATCGACCGGCTGGAGTCTGGAGAAAGTCCGGACGAGATTGAGAAGAGCATGCCCGATCTAGGGATGAACGAGGGCTTTTAGGCTGAAGCATCGACCGCAGTTAGCAACCATCCCTCTCGCCCCACCTTTTATTCTTGCTTTTCATCCTACTCTATTGAAGATCAAACGCACTCGTTTTGCGACGGCTAACCCGAGCTTCGTGTGTTCAGAAGCATCAAGGTGAGAACCGTCAATTTCACTGGAGCGAACAATCTCACCGGTATTTAAAAATGCACAACCGAAATCCGCGGCGATCGACGCGTACCGCTCGGCAAATAAGAGCGATTGAGTCACCGCACTCTCGAGGGCATCTGTCTCACCAGCATGGGATCCGATGGGCGGGGGAGCAAGGAGAAGAACAGCGGGGGCGCTGCCACCAGGACCCGCATCGCTGTTGCGGATGATGTTTAATAAGACGTCGATCCCTTTGCCGACATCGTCCGGGGAAACAGACGATCTCATTAATAAATCATTGGTGCCCAACATCAGGATGACGAGGTCAAAGGGGTTGTGGTTTGCGAGCGCGGAGACGAGATCGGATTTACTTGTATTGAAGCCAGCGAACGGCTTTCCCTCAACAGCTGTTCTTCCGTTTTGGCCATCTTCGATTACCCGATAACGCTCACCCAGCTCTTTTTGCAGAACGCCTGGCCAGCGAATGTTCAGTGGATATCGCTCCCAGGTAGCCGGGTTAAATCCCCAAGTGTTGGAATCGCCGAAACACAATAATGTAACCAATCTCAAAGCCCTTCTTTGAAGTTGCTTCTCTTAGCTTAAGGGCGCTGCGCCGCGGGAGTATCCCGCCCGGCTATCATCTGAAATGAGGGTATGAGTCCGCGAGGATGGATTCCCGCCTATTTATCCGCATCCGTTGGCTCAGCCTTTAAGCGCGCCATCACCGCGTGCCGGACTTCATCTTGTAGAGCATCAAAGGATTGCTCCGCGTTGAGGATTACCCAACGGTCCGGAGTCTCGGCTGCCAATTTGAGGTAACCGCGACGTACGCGGCGGTGGAAGTCGATATCGTACGCGTCCATGCGGTTCCAATTTCCGTCAGCCTCGCGGCGGCGCAATCCTTCTTCAACGGGGAGATCGAGCAACAGCGTGAGATCAGGGGCGAGGCCGCTGGTTGCAAAGTTGGTGATCGTCTTTAGTATTTCCAATGGTAAGCGTTGGCCATATCCCTGATAGGCCAGTGAAGAGTCAAAAAACCGGTCAGAGATGACGGTCAGGCCGTTTTCCAGATTGGTGCGAATAATCTCGGCAATGTGCTGCGCGCGTGAAGCGGAGAAGAGCAGGAACTCTGTGCGCGCATCCATGTCGGTATTCTCAAGCTCCATAATCACATTGCGGATCTGATCTCCTATTGGAGAACCGCCAGGCTCACGGGTGAGCAGAACCTCGATGTTGTCGGCGCGCAGGTACTCTGCAAGGCATTGTGCCTGCGATGATTTTCCCCCTCCGTCCGGTCCCTCCAAAGTGATAAATAGATTCAATTGCGAAAAATCCTCACGCGTCTATGTGGTTCCTTCCCATAGGAATGTGAAACCAGGTTTGCCTGGCGAGCCATCTGATGCTGTAGCCGGCGAATGTAGGACGATGTGGGCGAGAGATCGATAGAGCGAGTGCCATCGAGCACCCTCTGTATTGCGCTGTTCGTCTCCTCAAGAGCCTTATCCATGGATGGGTCGTCGTAGCTTGATGAGCGTAAATTGTAGAGGTCAATCAGAAAACCCTCCATCTGAGCGACGGTATTGGAGCGCAGAACATAAATCGGCATCCGCCGCGTTTCTGCGTCTTTGATAACTCGAGGGCGCTTACGAAAATTGGATCTCAGGGTAACAAGCACCTCCGCATCACCCAGAGAATCTGCAAGAACCGAGGGTACGCCAAGGCGTTTGGATGCCTGGCGCAGGCGATTGCGGGCAACACCGAAGGGAAAGATGCGGATTGGAGCCAGGGGCTTTCCGGGCATGTGGGGTGCCGTTGGTGAATAAGGTAGCCCATCTGTGTTGTTCTGTGGAGCGGTGGGAAGTGCGGTCTGCCGCCGATATCCGGATTGCGGAGCGCGGTTGGCGGAGGTTGACGCCCTGGGTATTTCAATTTTTATTTCACCGTCTTTGTCGCGGTAACGCACTTCTGGATGCAGAGGTCGACCTCGCAGCATGGCATCGACGGCAACAGAGACATCGTGGTGGACAGCTAATCGTTCGCGATCCAGAATCTCTACCAACACGTTAAAGGTCGGCGCTGCGCGGCGCTCAAGAACTGTTTTTTGTGTGCCGCGGCGACGAGCTTCTTCGTCTGAAAGAGTCACGGACTCTATACCGCCGATTAGATCAGAGAGGGTTGGGTTCAACAATAAATTCTCGAGCGTGTTCCCGTGGGCGGTGCCGATTAGTTGGACGCCGCGCTCAGCGATCGTGCGTGCCGCTATTGCCTCAAGCTCGCGCCCGATCTCGTCGATCACAATAACCTCGGGATTGTGGTTCTCCACGGCCTCGATCATAACCTCGTGCTGAAGCGTAGGTTCTCGCACCTGCATGCGACGAGCGCGACCTATCGCCGGGTGTGGAACGTCGCCGTCCCCGGCGATTTCGTTGGAAGTATCGACGATGACGACCCGCTTCTCCTCCGCCAGGATGCGCGCTGCTTCGCGCAGCATCGTCGTTTTACCAACAGCTGGGCGACCGAGGAGAAGGACGCTGGTTCCGCTCGTGATGAAATCCTGGACAATGTCGATTGTTCCGTAAACAGCTCGGCCTACACGGCAGGTGAGGCCGATAATTTCCCTGTGCCGGTTGCGAATGGCTGAGATACGGTGCAAGGTGCGCTCGATGCCGGCGCGGTTGTCAGCATCGTAGTCGCTGATGCGGGACACGACATAATCGATCTCTGTTGCAGTTACCTCTCGTTCGTTGAGCTCAATCTCAACGTCTGTGAAGCGTGCAGTGGGCGTGCGGCCCAGATCGAGGATGATCTCCAGTAGGTCATCGGGACGGTTGATCTTCTCAAGCGCAGCGGTGATTTCGGGCGGCAGGACCCTGAGGAGGTCGGTTAAGTTATCGGTAATGCGTTTCTGGGTCATAGGCTGTGTGTTTTATTCGCTGTGGATTTGTGATGAAGGATGTTGGCAAAAGGCGCCGATGGCTCAGGTTGCGTCCCATCGAGCGCTGGAATCTTGCCTAGGACTGGCCGGCGGATTGGGATGGCGAGGCGCTTAACCATTACGGCCTGGTTGCTGCATGGCTCGAAACCGAGTTGTTTGAGCGATTGGCTTAGGCCTCCCTGGTAAGAACGAACGCAGATAAAAAGTGGGTAGCTTTGGCTGGGTGAGAAGCCGAGAAGGAATCCCGACAAAAGATTATCGTCTAATTCGGCCGCGGGGTGGAAATATGGCTGCACCCAGGTACCTTGTGGTCCTCGCTCAAGGTCCAAGAAACCGAGCAACTCACCTTGTGACCAGTATACAAGGCCTCGTTCATAACGGGAGGGAGGAGGCTCCACTTGCTGGACTAGGGCTGGCACGAGATTGGTGTATAGACTTTGAATCGCTATGTAGTCGCGGTCTGTGGCAGAACGCCAGATTTCCTCATCTGGAACTGTTTTGCCTTCGACAATGCTATCAAGACGAAATATCCGTTGGCGGGAATAGATAGCGAAACCTGCTGCGTGCAAACTATCAAAGGCGGGGTCGCTCTCATCGATCTCGGCGATTAATACGGGTGCGCCCCGTTCTCCGGCCATATGAGCCATTGCTTCTAGTAGGCTGGTGCCTTCTGGTCTGGAGAGAATCTCGCGCGGGCTGATACAAACCAACCGTGCAGGAAGTTGATTGTTGCGAATTAGAAACTGGCCGACTGCCGACAATTCGCCGGAATTGTCAGCTCGGGA
Organism: Anaerolineales bacterium; assembly: GCA_030668545.1. Classification (GTDB taxonomy): domain Bacteria; phylum Chloroflexota; class Anaerolineae; order Anaerolineales; family E44-bin32; genus E44-bin32. Next base: position 13,219 of record DAOUTT010000024.1, read on the forward strand.
AACCAGGGTACAAACGTTGCCGCCTGGGATGAGCGTACTTAACGGTGTGTGCCTAAGTGCAGGTGCACCGCGAGTAAACATGAGCCTGGTGTCGAGGCACATCCCGCGATTGCGGAGTCGGTGCAAGAGTATTAGGTCGCGCCAATCATACGGACGAATCGTCATAGATCACGTTTTCATAAGGGACAGGAAATAACGGTGGAAGCGGTCGTCCCCGGTCAATTCCGGGTGAAAGCTTGTGGCAAGGAAATGTCCCTGCTTTGCAGCAATGATAATGCCATTTTCTTTGCTGTTGGGCAAGTGGGCGAGAATATCAACCTCGGGCCCGACGCGAGCGATGAGGGGCGCACGAATGAATATCGCCGGGAATGGTGTCTTGGCATCCTCCAGGGCAGCCACGTGGATATCAGACTCAAAGCTATCGGCCTGGCGACCGAAGGCGTTGCGTTCGACCGTGATATCCATCAATCCTAATAAATGCTGTCGTTCTA
>DAOUTT010000182.1 GCA_030668545.1 Anaerolineales bacterium
GGCCGGGTTGTTCACCAGCGCACGGGCGATAGCCACGCGCTGCTGCTGCCCGCCGGACAACTCGTTAGGGCGATGCTTGACTCGATCCCCCAGGCCGACCGCTTCCAGCGCTTCCAGGGCACGCTTGCGGCGGCCGTTCGCTACCCCAGCGTAGCGCATGGGTAACTCGACATTGGTTAATGCAGTCTGGCGCCCGAGAAGGTTGAAACTCTGGAATACAAAACCCACCTTTTTATTACGGATTTCCGCCAGTTGGTCATCACCCAATTCGGCCACCTGGCTGCCGTCCAAACAGTAACTTCCTGAAGTGGGGCGGTCCAGACAGCCCAGAATGTTCATCAACGTAGTCTTGCCAGAGCCGGAGGGTCCCATAATGGAGACAATCTCGCCACGAGCGATGCGCACATCAACCCCGCGCAGCGCATGAACTTAGATGTCGCCCATGCGGTAAACCTTCGTGATACCCTCAGCCTCGATGACCCAATCGCTCATCGCATTCCACCCATTCCACCCATGAACCCAGGCGGTTCTCCTGCTTCAAATATGAAGGATGGCGGATTCAGAATGACATCATCGCCCACATTCACGTCGCCTTCTAAGATTTCGCTGTAAAGGTCTGACGTTGCGCCAAGAACAACTGTTGTTGGTGTTATCACGCCATCCACGAGCAGGTAGACTACTCGCTCACCATCCCGCACACGCACGGCGCGATTTGGAACGAGCACGACGTCTTCAATCTGCTCAACGATGATGTTCACTGCGGCTGTCATTCCAGGCCTGATGGCTTCATCGGCATCGATGAGTTCCACAGTCACGGGAAAACTTACAACACCTTGCAGGGAGGTGCCGATCAAGCCCTTTTCGATGACGACTCCGTTGTAAACCTGATCCAACACAGCGTCGAAATTCAAAGTTACAGACTGCCCTAAGGCGACGCGGTTAATATCCACCTCGGATATTTCCACTTCCACCAACAGGCGGGAGAGGTCGTCGATCCGGAACCCTGACGTACCTGGAGAGATTTTATCCCCTGCCAGCACATCGATCGAGGTGATGCTTCCCCCAAAGGGCGCAGTGATGCGCGCCATATCCAGTGTCGCTTCCGACGCGGCTACACGCGCCTCTGCCGCACGAATATCGTCCGGATTAGGTCCATCCTTCATCCGCTCCCACTCTCGCTGCGCATCAGCCAGACGCGCCTCGGCGATGGCGACATCGGCATCGAGTAATGCTTGTTCACCATCGGTTGGGGAACCCAGGTACCAATTTATATTCCTTTGGATTGAATCCCGTTTGTTTTTCGCGGCGACAAGATTCGAAAGAGCCAGCGCCCTACTGGTATCACCAGTTGCATGATCGTAACGCTGCTGGGCGACATCCACCTCTTCGTTCGCCAACACAAGATTCGCCTCTGCACCTTTGATTGTGTCTGTACTGGCTCGATAGCCCTCCTGTCGCACGTACTCTACATACTCTGCATCCTCAAGCGTTTCCACCCCCTGTGCCAGCGCCAGCTGCGCCGCGGCGGAGGCCTGCCGGGAATATAACAAGTCCTCCAGAGCGCGCTTTGCAGAGACGAGCTCAGCTTCGGCCAGGATGATCTGGGATGAAAGTGAGCTCATCTTCAATGTAGCCAACACTTCTCCCGCAGATACCCGCTCGCCCAGACTCTGATGGACGAAATATACTGTTCCGCTCGTCTGGAAACTGAGCAAGGCAGTTTGATTCGAGCGCACGCTCCCCGTCGCTCCGACGGTCGCCGTTAAATCACCTTTGGCGATGACCTCCGTTTGAAGATCCTCAATGCTCTTCTGAGCCTGAGAGTTGCTGTATGCTTGAACGCCAAAGTATCCGGCGATCAATACCCCGACAACAATTAAGATAACTATCCAACGCTTCATGTAACGATTTCCTCCATACACCAATCGGAAAATTGGCGTGATTCTAATGTATGCAATGCGTCCTAATCAGCTTCCGGATTCTACTATTCGCAGAATGATAATAAACAAATATGAAGCTGTTGTGAAGATACACTGACAATCTACTGACGCAGGAAACAAACGAGTCGAGCATCCCTTGCCAAAACCTGATTCCAAGATTGCTGATGATAATGTTTTCTAGAACCCTAAGATTTTTATCATCACCGGCCGATGACAAGGTACTGCTCAGCAAGATGAATTTTACCGCATCATTGATAAGCAATCCGAGCTTGTGACAACCGTCACAGACTAGAGTGACGTTTTTGACTAATATCAGACCACTTTGGTCTGTAAAATTCTTAGAGTTACACAACTGTCTTGAAGATGGAGAACTATTATGTCAGATCCTGAAGGATCAGAAGTAGTCATTGATCGCAAAGCACGAATGAAGCTGCCCTATGTGGAGGTTGAGGCGCGCCCCCCCGAAGTTCGGACGTGTGATTTTGAGCCTACATTTGTCACGATGACACCTGAAGAGGCGATGCAAGCAGCCGAACGCTGCATTCATTGTCCGGACCCTGCCCCTTGCGTTGAAGCGTGTCCGTTGCATAACGACATCCCCTCGGCGATGTGGCTTATTGAGCAAGGTGATTTCATAGGCGCAGCCGAAATCTATCGGCAGACGAGCACAATGCCAGAAGTCTGTGGGCGCGTTTGCCCGCACGAAGCCTTATGCCAGGGAGCATGCGTTCGCGATAAACGCGGAGAGCCGGTTATTACCGGCGCCCTTGAAGTCTTCGTTACCAGCTACCAGAGGGAGAATGCTCCAACGAAGATCCCTGTCGGGAAATCAGTTGGCAAGAAGGTTGCCATTGTCGGGTCTGGACCGTCAGGCCTGGCTTGCGCTGAACAGTTGGTCCCCAAGGGGTATTCAGTTTCAATCTTCGAGGCTGCACCTGCACCCGGCGGGCTTCTCCTCTATGGCATCCCGAATTTCAAGCTTGCCAAGGGCGTCGTCGAGGCGGTTGTTAATGATCTAAAAGAAGCCGGGGTGGAGTTCATCCTGAACACCCGTATCGGAAAAGATAAAACGATCGAGTCCCTCTTTGATGATGGTTACGAAGCCGTTTACATCAGCGTGGGCACTGGGATCGATGCCACGATGGATGTCCCCGGGGCTGAGCTTCCCGGAGTCTACTTAGCGACGGAATTCCTGATCAGGGCGAACGTCGACCCCGATCAACTCCCGGAAGATAAGCGCGGCAAGCTTGAGATTGGCAAAAAAATTGCCGTCATTGGCGGCGGCGACACCGCTTCAGACTGTCTACGCAGCGCATTGAGGCTAGGGGCAGATGAGGTAACCTGCCTTTATCGACGAACCGAGGCTGAGATGCCCGGCGGGAAGAAAGACCGCGAACTCGCTAAAGAAGAGGGCGCAGTCTACCGCTTTCTCACCCAGCCCATTCGCTACATCGCCGATATGGACGGGAAGGTTTCGGCCGTAGAATGCCTGCAATGCGAGCTCGGCGAACCCGACGATAGCGGACGCCGACGACCCATTCCCATCGAAGGCTCTACCTTCACGGTTCCTGCCGACACAGTCGTGCTTGCTCTGGGCTACTGGCCGGACACTTCCATCGGCGAAACAACACCCGACCTTGAAACCCACAATTGGGGCCTTATCGTTGCCGACGCGGAGACCGGGGAGACTTCAAGAGAAGGCATATACGCAGGGGGGGATGCAGTGACCGGGCCTGATCTTGTTGTTACCGCGACAGCAGCAGGTCGCCAAGCGGCGCAATCAATTTCCGAGTACCTATCAAAGTAATAAAGGCAGCGAATATTAACCTATGGGAATACGATAGCGAAAGCCATCGTATTCCTTTTTAACTCCCCGTTGAATTAGACTTGGAATCGGGGTTTAATAAGGGCGACGAAAGATCCGGAGAAGCCACGAATAAGCGGTATGGACAAACGGGACGAGCTTACGCGGTTTGTAAAAAAAGAGGCGCACCGCCTCGGGTTCACGCTTGTCGGCATTACAACACCCGATCCCCCCTCACATTTTGACGTTTACCAGCATTGGCTCGAAAGGGGGAACCACGGGAGCATGAGCTACCTCTCATCCGAGCGAGCTCTCCATCGCCGCGCCGACCCGCGGGCTATTCTCCCTGAATGCCAATCCATCCTTGTATGTGGGACGATGTACCTCCCCCAGGACTCCTCCGCCAGCACCCCAACTTCACCTGTTCAAATCTCTTCCTATGCCCTGGGAGACGATTACCACACCGTCTTGAAGGAGCGCCTGGAGAGCCTTGTCCATATAATCGAGGACCGGTTGAACAAACCGGTGAAGCACCGCATCTATACAGACACAGGCCCTTTGCTCGAACGCGAGCTTGCCCAAAGAGCGGGTTTGGGTTGGATAGGCAAGAACACCTGCTTGATCCACCCTCAACTCGGCTCATACTTCCTGCTCGCCGAGCTGCTGCTCGATATTCCACTCCAGCCCGATCCGTATTTTCCTTTCGATCGTTGTGGGACGTGTACGCGCTGCATCGATGCCTGCCCAACCGGCTGCATCCTTCCGGATCGAACACTGGATGCCCGACGCTGCATCTCGTATTTAACGATCGAAGAGAAGCAATCCATCGACCATGATCTACGCGGCGCAATCGGGAGTTGGCTCTTCGGTTGTGATATCTGCCAGCAAGTGTGTCCCTGGAATCAACGATTCGCAAAACCTACGGAAGACCCGGCATTCCAACCGCGCCCCTTTCTAAACCAACCGACCGTCGCCGATTTTCTCTTGCTCAAACCAGAAGCATGGCGGGAACCCCTTAAAGGGAGCCCACTCGAGAGACCAAGGCGGAAGGGACTGGTTCGCAACGCCATCATCGTCGCCGGCAACGCACGTGATGAGTCGGCCACCCCCTTCCTTGCGAAGCTTCTTCGCTCTGATCCTGAACCTGTCGTCCGGGCTCACGCCGCATGGGCTCTTGGTCAAATACCAGGCCGCGAAGCACAATCTTCCTTACAGGCCGCCGCTGACCAGGAAACCGATTCCATCGTACAAGGAGAAATCAACCAGGCGTTATCCAATTCTTGAGCCGAGAAGGACAAATGGACGGAAAGCCTGGTGCATAACACGAAGGCTGCTGGAAACACAACCGCCCCCGGGGAAACTATTCCCGGGGGCGGTACGCTATATCGTTAGATATTTCGTTTTTAGATCTGGTTACCTCCGTCGCCTACTCGGCCACCGGAGTGAA
>DAOUTT010000203.1 GCA_030668545.1 Anaerolineales bacterium
ACCACGGTAGAACAGGATAGGTGGAGAACAACCGTTGGGTACCCCCACTAAATCCCAGTAAGAGGCCCAGCGGAACCTCGTTGAGCGTTCCCCACTGACTTGGATCGGGATGGGTAAATTCCATCCCTATGAAAAGCGCCGCTGCGATTCCCGCTAACGCTTGCCATGGCAGCCAGACGAACAAGCTACCCAGGATCATGCCGCCACCCAACGAAGCTAATACACCCCAGTAGATCAGAACGTCCCACCCCTGGGGAGAAAGCTCCCAGGCGCGGTTGACCACCAGGAGCTGTAACGCGATTAATAGGGCGCCGCGAATCCAAAGGTCACGCCAAATCGCCCACTTGCTCCACCCGCGTGCCTTGCGTGACTCGGCGAACAACAACATGCCCACACCCATCAAGAACGCGAATCCCGGTGCACAAGGATGCGTGACCAAGCGTGTAAGGAATGGCAAGGCATCGCTGTAGATCGGGTAAGGACCACCCCAATGCTCGCCGGTTGAATGTTTTTGGGCAATGAACCAATTGGCGTGATCGAGCGCCATGAGCAGCATGATGAGGCCGCGTAAGGCATCCAGGGCAAACAAACGTTTACCTGGCTGACTTCCAGTTATGGGTTTGTCATCCATAGCCCATCCATCCTAAGAGCGGAATCCCAATTAATCGGATCTAGCATTAATCAGTATGCTCTTGAATCGATTTCCATTTACCCGTCTACTGTGTTTGCTGCTATTAAGGTCCCACCCCATAGACCAGGACGTCGCCGTCGGCGTCCCCGACGATGAGTAAGCTGCCATCATCGGAGAGCATGAAATCAACAACGCGCCCGGTTGGGGGTAACTGGTAATGGAGCGATCCATCCTCGGCATCCCAGAAACGTATCGTTCCACCGGAGTTGGAGATGATAAGCGCATCATCGTCGGTGAAATACACATGTGTGCTCGTTTCCTTCAGTGCACCATAAACCAACGCCTCACCCGAAGCTACATCCCGGATTGCGATAGTGGCAAGTGGATCATGAGGTTCATGTGCCGCTGAACAAGAGGAGGAATACGCCAACATGGTTTCGTATGAGGAAAGGTCAAACCCGCCGATGCAGGCTTCACCTCGGAAAGAACGAATGAGATCTCCATTGTCTGTGCTCCAGGCAGTGATATCGGCGTAGCCGGTATCGGCATAGTACTCGCGGCCATCTTGCGTGAAGGTGACCTTGTTGACAAGATGTGGTCCAGACCCATCGTAATAATGCAGCCGCTCACCATCTTCCAATCGCCAAACACCGAGTTGATTGCGGTATCCACCCACTGCAAGCTTGCTCCCATCTGGTGAGAAGTCAAGCGAGGAGACTCCCTCTGCATAACCCAAGAAGCTTTCGATCATCTCCCAGGTCCCGACCTCCCATAGCGCGACCATGCCGTCTTGCGAACCGGAGGCCAATACGGTTCCGATTGGCGAGAAAGCGATGGCCACTACATCCTTTGCATGGAAGGTGAGAGACTCAATGAAGGAACCTTGCTCCAGGTCCCATATTCGAACCACATTTTCGGGAACGTACCATTGGGATAGGGCGATGTACTGACCATCCACAGATAGATCGAACGCGGCATGGATGTTATTCAGCTCTGATTGCAACTGAGTTTGTAGGACGAGCTCCTTTACATTGTCGATGCTGATCGGGATCGTTTCGCTCGTCACTGGCAGTGGCTCTTGCGTAGGATCTAGGGCCTCAGTTGTTGGGGAGGGGGAGGGAAGCGCAGTCGCTTCAATGGGCGCAGTGGTTGGCGTGGCGACAGGAACATCCATCTCGCCCCCACCTAGTAAACCAGGATAGTTGCAGGCTGATAGGGAAAGAAAACCAAGTAGCAGGATCGGGATCGTGACAGCCTTTGTATCCATAGCGTTTCTCCTCTGCCGGGATGGCGACTGAACGTCCATATCACTGCGACCAGGCCAGTGTCTAGCAACCTCAGTTCCCATATCTGGAGAATTGGAGCAGTCGGTATCTACCGCTCCAATACAGAATTACCATACCAGCATCGGGTGATAAAAATCAGCTACATAGTCGATCCAGCGTGATGGGATGAGAGTACACTGGAGGGGGATTAAGAACTCACTCATTCAGTGAAAAGCCGCACGATGGCCTCCTGAGCAAATGTCCGGCTCTCCTCCTGGCTGTATGCCCCGCGATCGCGCAGCATCATCCTGTAAGGAACTATCCCCGAAGGGGGCAAAGCAGAGCGGAGGGGGCGTTTGGGGGTGTATTAACGAGTTACCCAGATGCTAGGGCAGTGTAGTATCCTTTTTATAGTGCAATCAGGAGTTTTGATTGCACTATTGATCTTTTCACACTATGTATAGAATATGTGAAACTTCATGCTGGTTGGATTTCCATAATTCCTTGACCATAAGGTCACTCTGGGAAACCTGGCCTGACGGTCCAGGGCCACTATTATTGGATGTGACCTTATAACTTAGCGAGTGCCGGCAACAATAGACTTGCACCCGCCCAATCGTAAGAACGTATAAAGAGTGTGCTAAGTAATCTGGTATCAATTGAAAGAATGAGGAGGTAAAGATCATGGATCGTAGAACCTTCATTCGGGTGTCTGCGCCGTTCGTTGGGAGTGCTCTCGGGGCACATGCACTCTCCGGCTGTCGTCGTACCCTGGGTTTGACCCCATCCGCATTGCCGGCGAAGCCACCTTCCGATACGCCCACGAACACCTCGCCGCCATTACCCACCGCCACAAATCCCCCAAAGCCCACCGCAGCCGCTGCGCCGGATCGTGCCGCGGTCGTCCTGGTTAAGGCCGAAGACCGCACCGAGGGTGTGCAACGAGCTTTAGCGATCCTTGAAGCGCGTGATTTTCACGGCAAGCGAGTGTTGGTTAAGCCCAATTTTAACAGCTCTCACGCAGCACCCGGCTCAACCCATAATGATGTTCTTGCCACGACCATAAAGTGGCTTGAGCAAAACGGCTCAGAGCATATCACCGTCGGCGATCGCAGCGGCATGGAGGTGACCCGCCGGGTGATGGACAAAAAAGGCCTACCAGCCATGGGAGACGAACTTGGCTTTGACTTGATAGCTTTTGACGAACTCGATGTCGAGGATTGGGAACATATTGATTTCGAAGGCTCAGATTGGCCCTCGGGAATCGCGCTCGCCCGACCGGTGCGGGAGGCAGAAGGCATTGTTTCACTCTGTTGTCTAAAAACCCATCGTTTTGGCGGCCACTTCACCATGTCGCTCAAGAATTCGGTGGGCATGGTGGCCTCTCAAGTACCGGGAGAAGGGGTGGACTATATGACCCAATTGCACAATTCTGCAGCCCAGCGGCGCATGATTGCGGAGATTAATACTGCCTACACGCCTGATCTGGTCATCGTCGATGCAGTTGACGCCTTCATCAATGGTGGGCCGGATAGCGGAACGTTAGCTCACCCGGGTTTGATTCTTGCCGGTACCGATCGTGTGGCCATCGATGCGGTTGGCGTCGCTATCCTGCGATATTTTGGCACCACCCCCGCTGTTCAGCAGGGTCCGATATTCAAGCAAGACCAACTTGAACGAGCTGTATCTCTTGGACTCGGGATTGACCATCCCAACAAGATCGACTTGATCACGGATGATCCGGACAGCGATGATTTTGCTGAAACTCTGCGCCCGATCTTGCTCCAGGATGCGGCTTAAAAGCTGGTGGACCAGCCCTTGGAGTAGATGGAGGACTTCCCCGATGCACGCGATGGAAGCCTACCGCTGCGGCGTGGGTCCCAACGTGCGTCATACAGGTGCTCTAAGATGCGGTACAGAAGCTGATGGTCGTACCGCTGGAGGAGATGGATGAATTCCTTGTTGCTGCGATGGAAGTCTCCGGAGCGGAGTTAGTTTTCTTTCGCCATTTCAACCATCAAGATATGGCTTTCCTCGAGCGCAGCAAGTGTCAAATACTCTTCTCCCCAAAGTTTTAACGCATCACAACTGATTAATTCGACCCCATTGCCTGCCAAACTTCCCTCTATGCAAAACAGATAAGATTGACGCCCCTCACGGTTAGCAATTGTCAGTTGCTTATGTTTTCCAAGTTCAGCGATGTAGATATTTGCATCTTGATGAATTGTGATTGCAGAATCAAGCGCTTCTCCAGAAACGACCAGTTGAAGTTCATTCTTGAGAGTGTTCTTTGAATATTTCTTTGAGCGATAATTTGGCGATAACCCTTTTTTATTTGGGGTGATCCAGATCTGCACAAACCGCAGCGAACCATCTATCGTCGAATTCATTTCGCTGTGAGTAACGCCAGACCCAGCGCAGAGATATTGCACATCGCCGCGAGCGATCGTGTTTTGATTCCCCATATTATCTACATGATCAAGGGTACCTTCAACACAATACGAAATGATTTCCATCTCCTCATGTGGATGTGTTTCAAATCCTGCGCCGGGTTCCAATTCAAAGTCGTTTAGTGCCTGTAGGACGCCAAAAGGACCATTCTCTGGGTCCACATAATCGCCGAAAGAAAAATGAAATCGGCCAATGTGCCCATCATAGTTTCCGAAATAAATGTTCCGAGCTGGGATTTTTCGTTTCATCTACTTCTCCGTTACGCCATTATAAGCCAGGCAAGTGATCTGCGGAGATGTCCTTCCGTTTCTTGAGCACCCGGAGGAGGCAGACCTATTGGATAAAGACACCATCCACGGACTTTTGAAATCGATTTGTGGCGGCACTGAAACCATATTCAAGTATTCCAGGCAGAATGATGGAGGATGTTTGGCATGCCCCACGCTCAACTGAAACC
>DAOUTT010000256.1 GCA_030668545.1 Anaerolineales bacterium
GCGGGTCCTGCCGGGTGGTTTGTAGCCCTCCTTGTGGCCCTCCTGCGTTTCGGCGCCGGGATAGACCTGATCGCCCTGGCCCACGTTAAGGCTCTGCTGTTAACCAGCGATGTCCTTCTTATCACCTGGAGCGCATTTCTGTTATATCGGGTTACAGATGAAGCGGGTGCAATTCAGATCCTCAGCGATGCCATTCCAGGACTGACAAAAGACCGCGGCCTGCAAGCCTTGCTCATCGGCTGGGCTTTCGCCTCATTTCTACAGGGTGTGGGAGGTTTTGGTGTGCCAACGGCAGTCACCGCACCACTTCTCGTCGGACTCGGATTTTCTCCTTTGGCCGCCGTATTGATCCCCTCCATAGGTCATTCCTGGTCGGTTACCTTCGGCTCGCTAGCTACCTCTTTTCAGGCGCTCATTGCCTCCACAGGATATGCAGGGGAGATATTGGCTCCTCCCGCAGCTGGATTCCTGGCGATCGCCGGCTTGGTCTGCGGCTATCAAATCGCACATATCTCCGGAGGCTGGGGAGCGATACGCCGATTGCTCTGGCCGATTTTGATACTTGGCATTGCCATGGGGGGGACACAATTCTGGCTCTCAACGCACGGTTTATGGAATATTGCTGCACTCGGCGGCGGGTCAGCCGGATTGATCGTTGGGTTTATCATCGCCCGATTCCGAGGCCGCCAGGCTAGCGAGCGGAATACGGCCGGCACGAAGGCGCGAATGCTCCTACTCGCCCTCTCTGGCTATATCGCACTTGTCGTCATCGCGCTTGCCATCCAATTCATTACACCGTTGCGCTCAGCGCTCAGCTCTATCGTCATCCGCGTCCACTTCCCGGCAGTCCGCACATCGCTTGGGTACGCAACTCCAGCCGGCTACGGCCGCGAGATTCCTCTCCTCCGCCACGCCGGAGCGATCCTCGCATATAGCTCTTTTATCGCTTACCTCATCTACTCTCGCGCTAAGCTTTACGCCCCGGGCGCTGGGCTGCGCATCATAAAGACCACCGTCCGGCGCATGTTACCCTCCAGCCTGGGAATCACCGCCATGGTTTCTATGGCCGTCATCATGTCACATGCTGGAATGACAGAAACCCTGGCGCGCGGATTGTCAGAGGGAATGGGCTATCTCTTCCACGTCATCTCCCCCTGGATAGGCGGTTTAGGCGCGTTTATGACTGGATCGAACACAAATTCAAATGTCGTCTTCGCCAACATCCAGCTTCGCACCGCCGAATTACTCGGTCTCAGCGTGCCGATCATTCTGGCTGCACAAACAGCGGGCGGCGCCCTTGGATCTGTCATCGCTCCAACAAAAATCATCGTCGGCGCTAGCACGACCGATGCAGCAGGAAAGGAGGGCTCAATCCTGCGAAGCCTTCTTGTCTATGTTTTCCCTCTCATCGGTCTCATTAGCTTATTAACGCTTCTCGCTCTCTGGGTCACTTCCCTATGAAGGATGACATCTCTTTCCGAAATCGATACCGTTTCACTTTCCTGGCCATCGCCTTCGCAATGATCACGCTCCCGGCCATCGGGCTGTACCAATCCGCCTTGAATGGGCATAGCGGTCTGACAATGGTATTGATGGGTGTTGTCGCCGCGGGGATGGGCCTGGCTATCTGGGTCAATTAGAGTCTATAGAGGGAAGGCTGCCCTAATCCAAAAAAGCCTCTGCGAACACACGTATCGCTTGTAAATGCTCATCCAGTCCACCAAGCTGACTCCGCATTGTATTCAGCGAAATATGTGTGGCGCCAGCTTGCTCCCACGCCTTCATCTCATCCGCGAGCACGTCCAAATTTCCCTCCGAAAGGCGCACGCGTGCTTCCATTCCAAACTCATCCCAAGATCGTCCCTCCGCATCCAAATATTCTTTGAGTTTCTCAAGGGAGGGCTCTGTATCCTCAACGCTGCTATATGTGGGTAGCCAACCATCCCCGAGTCGCGCTGCTCGGCGCAGGACAACATCCGCATGCCCTCCAAACCATATCGGAATTGGCTGCTGAATCGGGCGGGGTTTTAATCCCATCTGTGGAATGCTATGCCAATGCCCGTTGAACATCACACAAGATTCTGTCCACAATTTACGCAAAACTTGGACCTGTTCTTCGCACCTGCGGCCGCGCGTATGGAAATTCGCATCCAGGGCGATGTATTCGGATTCGTTCCAGCCGACACCGATCCCAAGGCGTAGACGACCGCCACAAAGCCGATCCAGCGTTGCGGCCTGCTTGGCGACCAATGCGGTTTGCCGCTGAGGGAGGATCAAGATCCCCGTCGCGAATTCCACCCGCTCTGTCACTGCCGCCATAAAGCTAAAGAGCGCAAATGGCTCCATAAAGGAATCTTCGATCGAATATATACCTTGCCACCCGCCCGAGCGATTGGGGTCAACCCCTAGCACATGCTCATACGCCAGAATATGCGTGAAACCGAGGTCCTCCACGGTTTGAGCGAAGTCCCTGACAACAATTGGATCCGGATCGAGTTCCGTCTGTGGATAAACAACGCCTATCTTCATCCTAGCTCCCATCACACCCTTGGCTTAACCAAAGATGTCTCTGAATCAGAGTATAGACTAAGCGCCCTCTTTATATTCGTCTGGTTGTGCTTAAATCATCCCGCTCTTAGTGATAATCCACAATCCGTCCACCCTGCTCCGGTTTGCTTATGGCGGACTCCCCAGTCTGATGTAAAATGAGCTTATGGACGAATCAAATATCAATCTTCTTTTAACTGTGCCCTTCCCTACTGCGCTTATTGAGCGCCTGCAAGCCGTCTCTCCGCGCTTGAAGATAACATCTCGCCCAACCAGCGACGCGGAAGACCTTCCAGAGGAGCTGCTGCAGGAGACCGAAATCCTCTACACACTAAGCGCACTTCCTGACATAGATCTCGTTCCCAATCTTCGTTGGATCCAATTCCACTATTCCGGCGTGGACCATGTCATGGGTCATCCACTTCTCGGCTCGGAGTTGATGATCACCACGATGAGTGGTGTTTCGGCCCCCCAGTTAGCCGAGTTGACATTAATGTATATCCTCACTTTATCTCACCGTATGCTTAAGTTCATTCACAGTACTCCCGAGGAGCATTGGGCGTCAGGTCGTCTTAAGCGGTACCAACCACAGGAACTTCGCGGGAGCACGGTCGGGATTGTCGGTTACGGGAGCGTTGGCCGCGAAATAGCACGACTGTGCCAGGCGTTCGGTGCCAGCGTATTAACAACCAAGCGAGACTTAAAACATCTTTCTGATGACGGTTACTCACTCGAAGGGCTCGGTGACCCCGAGTCGGAAATACCCGATCGTATTTATCCGCCCGAAGCCCTGCGCTCAATGGTTTCTCTGTGTGATTTCGTGATCATCACCATCCCGCTCACCCGGAAAACCCAGGGCATCTATGATGAGGCCGTCTTTGAAGCTATGAAACCGAGCGCTTTTCTAATAGATATCTCCCGCTGCGGCATCGTGGATCATGGCGCATTGGTTGAGGCGCTGAACTTGGAACGTTTAGCTGGTGCTGCCCTGGATGTCTATCCCATCGAACCACTCCCTGAAAGCAGCCCGCTATGGGAGATGGAAAATGTCATTCTTACGCCCCACATTGGTGGATCATCTCCCCACTACCTCGAACGGGCGATTCAGCTTTTCTCCATGAACATCCAGCATTATCTATCCGAGGCGCCGCTGTTGAATCTCTATGATCCATCGCGCGAGTACTGAATTCACATGGCAAAGACGATTCGTGGGGTGATTTTTGATCTCGGCTCGACGCTAATTCGGTTCGATGGTGATTGGCCTATTCTCTTGCAAGACAGCCTGGATCTCCTGATTGACCAGCTCCAGGAAGATGGTTTAGTTTTCGATCGAAGCGACTTCCGCTCGTCATTCGAACGTGCGCTGGAGGCCTATGACCA
>DAOUTT010000008.1 GCA_030668545.1 Anaerolineales bacterium
CGACGAGCTCGGGATGATAAGTCCCCCACAGTCCCCTCGCGTGCATCCCCGAAGCAGAGCGGAGGGGGCTTTGGGGGATTTAGGGGGAAGAAAAGAAAAAGCGATCTCTTTCGAATGGAGCGGGGGCTACTTGAGCGGCCGCTTCGCGGGGATCCCCGGTTTGCGGGGGTACTTCTCCGGAGTGCAAGCGACTTTATCGACCACGATCAAATAGCGGGGTTCTGCAACTCGTGGTAGCTCTACGGGTAGAACCTGCTTGATCTCTCCCCCAAGGACGTTCAGCGACTTCTCCGCCGCATGCACTTCAGCGGGACCCGCTTCTCCCTTCTGCACGATAGCGCCACCTCCCAATTTTATGAAAGGGAGGAGATATTCCAATAAGACTGGCAGGATCGCTACTGCCCTGGCAATTGCCCAATCGTATTGCTCTCGGTGTTGCACCCTCTTTCCTAAGTTTTCCGCCCGGGCTTGGACAAAATCGACGCCATCCAAGCCAAGCGAACTTACCACGTGGCGGCAGAACTCCATCTTTTTACCGATAGACTCAACAAGCGTCATCTTGAATTGAGGATAGACAATCTTGAGTGGGATGCCCGGGAAACCGGCGCCGGTCCCGACATCGATGACGTTCCCCGGTGGACGGAATCGCTCCACTTGAAGACATGACAACGAATCAATAAAGTGTTTGATATAGATTTCGTCAGGGTCTGTAATCGCGGTTAGATTGTAGCGTTGGTTCCAACTGCGTAGTTCGCTCGCATACCATTGAAAAGCCTCGATCTGGTGGAGAGTGAGGTTTACCCCCAATAGATCGCTGGTAGTTTGGTAGAACGCATCGGGCTCATTCATTGGTCAGATTAATAACGTCCCGAACTGCTTGGGGCGATCGAATCTCCCCTACATGTAGGCCGCTCTGATTTTGTATCGGTCGGGAGTCAAATTGCTTAAGCTGCTGACGCTCTCCAGCCGATAGAACCCCCAGTGCCTCGAGCACTGCGATAGTAGCGACCGGCCGCGCACGACTTTCTAAATCCCCATCGAGTATCTTAAGCGCAACGCCCAACGCGGGAGATCTGGAGCCAAGAGAATTGGGTGGAATCCCTACGCCCTGATAACCCTCCGCCCCCCCTTTCGATAGCAACTGAGTGGCAGTCACCTGCATGAGCAGCGTGTCAAAACGCCCTTCGCCCGAGACCATCTCGGGATACGCAGTCATCGCTCTCACGATCGTCCTGCAACTATCCGCTTTCTCTGTTGAGAATTGCCCTGGATCCATCAAGCGGGCATAAGCAGTCGCAGCATTGCAGATCGGAACGGCAAAATTCGGCGCCGAGCAGCCGTCGATGCCAACAATAATGTCATCAGCAGCCATCGAGACCATTTCTGCAAAGTTATGCAAGATCTGCTTCTGGACAGGATGATCGGGTTCCAGGTAAGTCGACGTCGACGCATCAAGATAGCGCGCCACGACCAGCATCCCTGCATGCTTCCCAGAGCAATTGTGGCGAATAGGTGAGGGTTTCTCACCTGCCGTTATCAACTTCTTTGAAGTCTTCGTATCATATGGGGTATGTGTGCCGCAGCGTAAATCCGCCTCGCTGAGTCCGATTTTTCGGAGGATCGAATGGACAACTTCAATGTGGTCATCGGTGCCGGCATGCGAGGCACACGCAATCGCCAATTCCTGCTCGCTGAGCCCAAAATGAGCCGCAGCCCGACTCTCAACGAGGGGTATTCCCTGAAATGGCTTGGCACTTGATCGGAGAAAGGTAACGAGATCTGCGTTTCCCCATGCAGCCAGAACTTCACCGCGAACATTTGCCACAGCGGCAACAAACTGGTGGGATGACTCGACGATACCACCCCGCATGATGTTCACCATCGGCTTATCACTCATCAATTGCAATGCTTCCGGTTATTTTCCCAACGCAAATTACGTGGAGAGCGTAATCCATCTAAGCGCTATCAGGGAACTGCAGCAAACTTTGGTCCAGCAGTCCGGTTTTCAAACGCTTGAGTATCAAATCTTTTTGTAAAGGCTGAATGCTGAAATCTCCCATAAGATCTACTGCCGAGCGTTCTATCTCCTCGTTGCGGTTCTTGCCATCCTCCAGCTTCTCGACTCGACTCTGTACCTTCCTCAGAAAACGAGCCATATGGTTGATGTCCTTACGATCGATTCGCCCCCCGTAAGATGAGATCAGAGCATACGATTTCATATCGGACCCGCGCAGTTCATCCAAGCTATTCAGCCATGGTTCAAGAACTGAGACTCCAACATAGGGGGGTTCATCTATGGTTACAGTATCCCCAACGAAAACAACGGATAAATCGGGGATTACCATCCACATGGAGCCAGGGCGAGGTCCGGGTCGGTGCAGAAAAACAATTTCCTTTCCTCCTATATGGATGACCATTCTCTCGGAGAAGGTTATCTCTGGAATGGCATTGTTCACCCCAGTAATTCGTTTCAGTTGATCCGCTTCAGCCCCTATCGGATGCGCATTGCCCTTGAAGGTATCTGCCCATTCGCGGATTGTTTGTAGGGTTTGGTCTTGTGCAATAGCTGGTAATGTCAAGTTTAGCGAACCTAACACACGGTCAGGGTGAGAATCAAGCAAGACTAGAAATTTAGGCCGGCCACGCTCACTTACCACTTTAAACCATTCATTCACCTCTTCGGCATGAAGAGGTGAATCGACGAGCAAGAGCTCTTGCCCTATGACCACTATGCCCAGGTTCACGCCGATATATTTGTTTTCAAGATATACATTTGGGACTATCTTTTGCATGCGGGCTCCCTAATCTTCGGTTGCTGGAGTCATTATACCGGGAGCGTAAAGGTAAATGTTGAACCCTTCCCTTCTTCGCTCTCAACCCAGATCTGACCTTCATGTGCCTCCACCGCTAAGCGGCAGAAAGCCAAGCCAAGTCCAAGCCCTTTGGGGCGTTCCTCCCCCCCGAGGCGGGTGAACTTATCAAAGATGCGTTCCCGATCTCGCGGCGATATACCCACCCCGCTGTCCTTAACTGCGATTTGTAAATAATCTTCAACTTGCCTCACTGAAATTTGGATCAGATCCCCTCCCCGGGAGAATTTAATCGCATTTTCCAACAGATTAATTAACACACGGCGGACCATGTCCACGTCCATAAGGACCATAGGCAACCCGGGGGCCAATTCCATTCGCAGCTGCTGGCCCTTCGCTTCTGCCGTCGGATGTACCTCTTCTACGGCTTCAGCAACCAACGCTCCGATTGAAGTCTCGGATTTGTTCAGGACTGCTTGATCCGTCTCCAGGCGATCTAGATCAAGCAGTGACTCGACCAGTCGTGAAGCGCGGCGGCTGGAGCGCGAAGCAATCGAGAGGACTGCTTGAATCGTCTCATCGTCCCCAACTAGAGATTCTCTCAGTACTTCAAGACTCGAGATGATATTCCCCAGCGGTGAGCGCAAATCGTGAAAAATCATCGAGGTCAAATCAGAGCGCAGCTTCGCAAGCTCCAAGCGTTCTGTAACATCACGCAGTATCCACTGCAGGAAGGAAACCGCCTCTATATCAATTCTTTTAACGTACACTTCAACGGGTAAATATTCCCCTTGTTCATTTGTAACTTGACTATCGTAGGAGATCGTTTCTCCAAGAGAGAGTTCCCTCAAATCAGCAGATAAAAATTCCTTATCTATCACGTGGAGATTGGAGATATCCAATCCGAGCAACTCGGTGCGCGGTAAACCTAACATTGTCTCGGCGCGATTATTTGCATCGGTTATTTCACCGGCAAGGTCCGTGATCAGGATGGTGTCAATACTGTCTTCGAACAGGCTTGCGTAACGTTGCCGGGCAGCTTGAGTCTCCTTAAAAAGTTGTGCTCGAACGATCGCCGTGCCTGCCAGGTCAGCGATCCCCCTCAGCAACTCGATTTGTTCAGGCTCCAGATTATCCCCGCGAGGGTTGATCGCTTCGATCACACCAATTATTTTATCCTGAACCTGTATCGGCACGCTTGCCATAACACGAGTTGTATAGCCGATAAGTTCATCCACTTTTGAATGGAAGCGTGGGTCGGATTGCACATCTGATACAAACACAGCTTCCTTATGATCAACAACCCAGCCCGCCAGGCCCTGGCCCTTCACCAGGCGAAGGCCAACAATCTGCTCAGCGCCCCTTCCGCTAGCTACCCGGAATTCAAGCTCACCAGTCATTTCATCGATCAAAGCCAATGACGCAGCCTCAACTTCAAGACTGTCCATGGTGCGCTCGGTTATCCGCTGCAGGACTTCATCAAGATCCAGGCTGGCAGTTACTGAGCGTGCCGTCTCGGTTAGGGCTGTCATGGATTGGACACGTCTCTGAATCTCGCCATAGAGCTGGGCGTTCGCAACGGCTGTTGCCGCTTGATCCGCGAAAGCAGAAACCAATTCGGCATCCTTAAGACCATACGCACCGATACGGTGACTGTTCACGTTCAACACGCCTACAACTCGGTCTCGCACAATCAGCGGAGCGCCAATCCATCCCCTGATCATTCCAGATTCCTGAAGGCTTCCACGCTCCACCCATGCCGACTCTTGTTGGACATCCGTGACGACCATGATCTTGCCAGCCTTAAATACTTCGACCCCCAGCCCACCTTCATCAATCCCCAGCGAATGGTTAAGCACTTCTTTAATATCTGTAAATCCAAACGCGGCAACCGGTTGTAAATGGTCGTCGTTAACCAAAAAAACGCTGGCGCTATCGTACTCAATGACGCGGCGCAGTTGCTCGAGGACTTGCTCGAAGACGCTGGTGGGATCCAATGATGAACTGATCGTTCGCGCGATCTCTTGAAGCGTAGAGGCAAACCGCCTTCGTTCTTGCTCCGCCCGGAAAAGATGTGCATTGCTCACGGCGACCCCTGCCTGATCCGCTATAGCCGTTGCTAAGGCAAGGTCTTCTTCAGTGAATCCGTTTGGCTTGCGCCGCGCCAGCGTTAATGCACCGACAATATGTTCCCTTGCAAGCAGGGGCACACTTATTACGGAACGCGGGGCCCCATCTGTCTTATCATCAGGCTTTTGCAGCCACCGTTTGTCCTTGGATGTGTCTTGTACAAGCACCGCCTGGCGGTTCTCCACCACCCACCCAGCCAGACCCTGTTCATAGGTATCTCGTAATTGTTCGGCCGAATGATCATGTACCTTCCCCCCATAGGCGATTGCCCCCTCTGTCACCTCTCCCTGCTCATCGAGCACAAGGATACTTCCCGCGGGTGCCCCTACAGCTTCAAGTGTAAGCTGCAATACGCGCTGCAGCAGCTCACGCAGGTCGAGCTGTTCGGTGAGCTCTCGGCTGATCGAATATAAGAGGTCAAGCGATGCTTTCGTACGCTCAGTCACAGATCACTTCACATCACACTCATTTGTTTCAATCCGGTGCCGGTATTAAAAAGGACAACCCGTTCGCCGGGATCCACTTCCCCGGCGGCTGCCATCCTGCGTAAACCAGCCAGTGTAGCCGCCCCTTCTAAGCAAGTATGAATACCTTCCTTCTGAGCCAGTTCGGCTTGGGCTTGAATGAACTCATCATCAGTTACAGCAATTCCTGTGCCGCCGCTTTCACGAATTGCGCTCAACACCAATCGATCGGCGTAGACTTGAGGAACCCGTATCCCATGTGCGGTTGTCTGTGCATTTTCCCAGGGTGTGATACGCGGCTCCCCTTTTTCGAGTGATTTCACGACAGGTGCGCAGCCTTCAGGCTGGACACACACCATCCGTGGTCTATCCGCACCGATCCAGCCCATCGCCTCCATCTCAGAAAATGCCTTCCACATCCCAACCAACCCCGTACCGCCGCCTGTGGGATAAAAAATGACTTCTGGTAGCTCCCAATTGAAGGCTTCCGCCAACTCGAACCCCATCGTTTTTTTACCCTCAACGCGGTAGGGTTCCTTGAAAGTCGAGAGCCCAAACCAACCGTTCTCCTCGGTTTGTAGTGCGGCTTGCCTGCCCGCTTCATCGATCAACCCATCAACAAGGACCAATTCCCCCCCGTGAACTGCAACCTCGATCTGATATACAAGAGGCGCATCCGCGGGCATAAAGACATGAGCTTCCATCTCAGCGCGTGCGGCATAAGCAGCCAAAGCGCCTCCAGCGTTGCCAGCGGTCGGAATCGAGAGCGCTTTAGCCCCGAGTTCTTTGGCGCGCGAGACTGCAACCGCAAGCCCTCGAGCTTTAAACGTGCCGGTGGGATTGCCCCCTTCGTCTTTAACAAAGACGGGTCCGACCCCCAATTCAGCCGCGATCCGAGGCACAGGTAGGAGGGCTGTATCGCCTTCCCCCAGCGTTAGACAAAAATCATGGTTACGTACCGGAAGCAGTTCATGCCAGCGCCACAGGCCTCTAGGGCGGCTTGAGATCTGCTCTTTGTCTAAGCTATCGGCGTAATCTACCAAATCGTAGTGACAGAGCAGCGGCGAATCACATTTGAGACATATGGTTTGAAGCTGCTCATGATTAAAAAGCTCCCCGCATTCAGGGCACTCCAAACTCGTCAGTTCACTCATGTTTTTTGAGTATAGCATAGCATTCCAGCTTGAAACTACATTACATAAGTTCCGTTTACCGCAAGATGATATGTCCAAGCGTTTTGAGGGCACAGCCTATTCAAGCCACATCGAGCGACTTATCGCATGATACCGAGCTTTTTTACTGCGCAGGTTCCTCACCGCATTGTCATCCCTTCGGCGTTGCGCATCGGCGCCCATCGTCCAATTAGGAACTCTCTGCAAGTGCAGCTAATGAAAGCGTGAGTGTGCTGACATTAAAGAAAACGCGCCATCATGACGGCGCGCAATAAATGATTTGTCCATGGTTGACACTTTAGGGTTACGCTGTTTTAGTCCCCTCCGGAAAACCAGCGTGAATAATCCCACTGATGATCGGGGCTCGGGTTCAGCTCGAAGTCATAAGAGTTCGAATCGAGATGACGGCTGCTTACTCGATAAATATCTCGACACGTTCACCATCTTCTTCATCCACGATATCGATGATTTTTCCAGCCATCCCCTGAGTTAGCGCTTCAGCCAAGTCCTCCATAACGGCCTCTTCCTCAATCTCCGGGACGAAGCGAGCCCCCATCTTCATGCCGATATTAACCAGGCCTATCGGAAGGCTAACCCGAACTGTCTCTTTCCCGGAGTTCAAGTCACTTACTCGAATTCGCAACCACTGCGCTCCACCTTCAGTGGCACCGCTCCTGTGCTTCTCCTGTTTCTTCAAGGCTCCAAGTAATTGCGTGCCTTCTTCCGCTGTGATCTTTCCTTCGTCGATCATTTTTAGGATTTTCAATCGTTCTTTTGATGACATCTCATAGGCCTCCTTATCTAACCCAGGAAAATTTTTACTTTTTCGCCCGACTCACCCTCATCAACTTCAATGTAGATCGGTTCATCGGCTGATAAATTTGCTTCGAGCGCAAGTATCAGATCGTCGATCGTGGTTTCGTCTAACCCGCCAAAGGACAAACCTCGCCATCTTAGAATGCGCGCGGTGAGGCCAAGAGGAAGCGGTAAGCTGATCGCAATCCTGCGTGGCCATTTATCTTCTCCAGTTTTTACTCGTACATGGACCCATGGGGACTTATACGTAGCCGCGGACAAGATCATAACGGCGGCCCCAAGCACCAGTAATGGCCCTGCGCAGACCCACCACCAGCCACCTAGCTGGCTCAGACCCCACCCCGTGACACACATTGCGAACCCAATGGAGAGTGGGATCGTCCACCAATATCGCCAGCGGTTGGGAGGTTTTGGACCTTCAGCCTGTGGCTTGGGTTGTACGCCCTCCTCTGAAAGCCGGCGGGCGGCTTCACTTGCATCAATCTCACCAGCATCAAGCTGATCGAGTATCTCCATACTGTTTAGATCATCATTCATTGCGGATCTCCACCTTAAAACTCATCGATCCTTCAAATTTCGCTTTCCTCGAGCTTCATCCCCATCCATGTGAGCTCGCGAATGGCCTTGAAGCCCAACCGTTCAATTTTGTCTCGGGCGACGTCAGACGGATAATCCATGATGAAGTTGTCAGCCAACCCTGCCGATTCCAGCATCGCTTCACAAAGAAGACCAATTTCGATTTTCTCACGCCATGCAGGTTCCACAACCATTATCAAGCGCAATAGACGGCGCTCTAGCTCAGGCCTGATGCTCACCGCGCCGGCGAGTCTCCCGGCTTCTTGCCATACCCAGTGCTTGGGTTTCCCCAATCCGAATAGGTTCTCAAATCCTGATGGTCGAAAAATGCTCGCAACTGGAGGGAAAGGCCATAACAATCCTTCTGGGTGCAATCGTTTTGCCAATGTCCAATGCCCGCGCCATTCGCTGCTTGTCCGGGGTCGAACCTGGCCCTGAGTATCGTCGTGCGGCCATTCTCCGTTCCCTTTTCTTAACCAAGTGGTTCGCGTTGAGAGAGTCTTAAACTCGAGGTTCTCATACAGCGTCCTGGCTCCCTGGTTATCACGATCAACCTGCAGTATGATCCGCTTGCCCCCGCTGCGGCGTGCATGATCGATCGAAGCCATGATCAATTCCCGCGCGATGCCCTGTCGCTGGTAATCCGGCTTGACCACAACGTTTGCCATCACCCAGCGTTGTTGGAATCCACTCACGGGAAGCAGGCTTGCATTACCAACCACCTCGCTATCCTCTTCCCAAACATATCCCTGAGGGTAGGCAGCCGGTGGTAAAAACCAACGACCTAAAAACCAACCGAGGCTCCCCGCCCGGGCAAACATCTTCATACCCAAGATCATCCGCCGCCCGGAGGCGTCTAACCGCTCGGAAAACGCTCGTTCGATCAATCCGGCTAATGCTGCCATATCGCGGCGCGGTTCTACGGGTCGGATGCCCCGGTGGCTAAACGGTTTGCCTGCGGCGACGGCAGCGGTCAAGATTCACCATCCAAGGCTTTGAGTAAAGTCTCGGCTTCTGAGACCGAAACCTTGCCTTCTTCAACCATACGCAGGATCGTTAAACGTTCCTCATCCGTTGCAGGTTCTCCGGCGTCACCAAATCCAGACGCTGTCCATGAGGAGGACGAGCCCGTCTTTCTTTTTTCCTTCTCCGATTGACGCTTTGCCTTTCCACTTGCTTTACGCTCTGCACGTCGAACCGCACGGCGGACGCGCTCACCAATTCGATCTGCATCGAAGCCATACATCCCCGTGCCCATAACATTGAAACGCGCCTCCACTTCTGCCAGCTTCGCGTCTACCTCGGTTAGTATCTCTCCGACCCAATCTTCTTCTGAATCATCCTGCCTCAAACCCGTTTGAAGGCAGAGATCTCCCCCGGCGGAAAGCTCGATGTCCGCTTCACCACCGCCAAGCTGAAAAGCGACGCCATCACCCTGCTGCCTGGTCTCCACTCCTGATGGATAATCCAGGTCGCCACCTGCTGATAAAGACAGGTTCACCGATGACTCAGGAGGTATCCGGCAGGAAAGGTCGCTCCCAGCCTGCACTTTAGAGTGAGTGCCTTCAGGAGTCGCCAGAGTGACTAAAGCATCTCCTCCAACAAATGCGATCACCTGACCAGCAGCATCGTTAAGCATCAGGTCTCCCCCCACTCCTCGCAGATGGATTTCACCACTGACTTTCTGAATCACAGCGTCCCCGCCAATAAGGTCGACAGTTAAATTCCCCTCAATTTGCCTGCTCTGAAAATCCCCGCCGATCGTTTCAAAACTCGCCGCCCCAATCCTGCGCAGGCTCAAATCTCCTCCGATCGTGCGAATCATGAACTCGTTTCTCAAATCAGTAACTCGACAGTCTCCTCCGACTTCGCCGGCTTCGAGACGCGCGTCTTTCGGTAAGAAAATAATGCAGCCTGAGTTCGCACTGATTTCTACTCCATCTTCAATCTCATCTACTTGAAGTTTCCCTTTGTCCGGTGCCTGCGCCTCCAGAATAGGCTCATCCCGTCCCGAAAGACGCAGGTCCCCGCCGATCGTCGTGATTTTCACCAGTGGGCTTTCACCAATCTCAAGCGTCACTTTTTCCACAGTTTCAACCTCCTCCCACTTACCAGGTCACCATCTTCTATTCAGTCAACTTCCAGAAGCTGCATTGCCTCTTCAGATGTCAATTTCCCGCTTGCCAGGTCGTCGAGGATCTTGTGCCGCTCTTCATCATTAATCAGTTTCGTCTCAGGTCCAACCGGGAAGCCCAACGACCGAATGATTTCTGTCAACCGTGCCCTGAGTGTAGGGTACGACATATCCAATTCGGGTTCCATTCTACTTAGCTTTCCCTCGCAGCGTACGAAGACTTCAAGAAAGTTCATCTGCTCAGCGCTCAATCTCCCGAATCGGCCAATATCAAAATGTCCATCGATCGTGGTATCGCAGTTGCGGCAGTGAAAACGGGTAATCGAGAGGCGTTCATCACAGACCGGGCAGGTTGTAAGCATTTGATTCATTTCTCACTACTTCCTTCATGAAAATCCATCGCCGTCTATTAGACGTCGACAGATGAGTTATTCCCTATCGAAGCACTCGGACCATTCGATGAGAATGGGGATGCTTCACCGGGCACGCCGATTCCTTTTAGCGCCTCGCCAGTCCGGATCAAGAAGCTGCCACCCGTCAGGATCACTTTTCTTAATGCTGGGGAGGCTATGCGCGGTTGCCCGGGAAGGAGATGCCTTTGCCCTCCATCCTCTAATAAGCAACCCTGATGCACTTCCACAAGTAGCTTTAAATAAAATGTGTTGTCCATTTTGGGACTCCATTTTAGTTTTTGAGCAATGATCCTCAATTATCTCGCTTCAAAATAACATGTTTTTAATAAATGTCAAGTGCTATATTAATATTATTGAGGTAATTATACGTTTTATTGATTTTCCGGCAAACAGGGGATGAAATCCTTCATTCCGCTGCGAGCACAGCTCGCTTGCCTATTGCAAACATAGAATCGAGGTCCTAGGCGATCTACAGCTTGTGAGGGCGGGGCTATATCGCGCCTTGTTAAAAGACGTCATTTGCGACATGCTTATTATTGAGATATTGGCGCGAATCCACCAAAACAAGATACACTTCCAAAGTGCACTTATGTCAGAAGCTCTTGAACTCACACTAACCGGCAACGCATACGGGGGCGAATCCTTCGGCCGCGATGTCGATGGGCGCATGGTCTTCGTCCCCTTCACCCTCCCCGGTGAAGTAGTTCGTGTTCACCTAGTGGAAGAACATAAGCATTGGGCAAGAGCGTTGCCCGAAAAATGGGTCGAAACCTCAGATCAACGAATTGAGCCACGCTGCCCACACTTTCGAACCTGCGGTGGGTGCCATTACCAGCACATTCCCTATGCGCTTCAACTGGAAATCAAGGCGGATGTCGTGCGCGATCAACTTGTACGGATCGGTGGGTTCGAGGATCCTCCTGTGCGATCACCCATCGCTTCGCCGGAACCATGGAATTACCGGAATAACCTGCGCTTCCACCTCACCGAGGAGGGCGACCTTGGCTTCGTCACCTTCGATAAGCAACGGGTGTTCCAAGTCAAGGAGTGCCACCTGCCTGAGCAGGAATTAACCGATCTCTGGGCTCAGTTTGATCTCGAGCCCACCAGAGCAATGGAAAATATCTCCCTGCGCAGCGGAGGCGAGGGCGAGCAGATGGTCATCATTCACGGGACGGATGCTCCAGATCTCGAGATCTCGATCGAATCTCCCACCTCCGTAGTGTGGACCAGCCCCAGTGGGGATTTTATCCTCGCCGGTCAGGATCATTTTTATTTTGACATTAACGGATATCAATTCCGCGTCTCCGCCCTTTCGTTCTTCCAGGTGAACTCGAAGATAATTCCGGAACTCGTTCAACAGGCGACAACACTGTTATCCATCCAGCCAGGACAAACCATCTTCGACCTTTATGCGGGTGTAGGTTTGTTCAGCGCTGCCATCGCAGAATCCGATGTCCATGTTGTGGCTGTCGAGGAGTCCCCGCACGCATCTCGTGATTTCAGCTTCAACCTTGATCGTTTCACACACATCGATCTCTATGAAGGGGCTGTCGGCATTGCACTGCCTCAGATCAAGCCCCAGCCCGACGCCGTGCTCATCGACCCGCCGCGCGCCGGCTTGTCAAGAGCAGCGCTCGATGCACTTCTCGAGCGCTCCCCATCACGCATCGTCTATGTCTCGTGTGATCCCGCCACGCTCAGCCGTGATGGGAAGCGTTTGCGAGCAGGCGGATACTCACTGGAGAGCATTACTCCGATCGACTTGTTCCCCCAGACATTCCACATCGAAACCATATCCCTTTGGACCATCTAGGAGAGACCTGCTGCCCTCCTGTCTCTAAATGTTTTACTTTCGGCGCCCCCTCTCTCTGGGGATTGCCTTCCGCGGAACTCGGGTTACAATCAACTATATGAGCCAACAGCAGGGTCCAATCCTCATCGTAGAAGACATCCCTCACATCCTCGAATTGCTCGAAGTTACGCTGAAGTTTAAAGGTTATGATGTAATCACGGCCCGTAACGGCGATGAGGCTCTCAACGCTCTCCTAACGGAAAAACCAGCGTTAATTCTTACCGACATCCTCATGCCAAGACTCGATGGGTATGCACTCGCCCAGGAAGTGCGCAGCAATCCAGAGACGCGCGACATTCCTATCATTTTCCTGTCTGCAACTTTCATTACTCCTGAAGATAAGGAATTCGCCATGCGCTTGGGTGCAGTTCGATTTTTGGAAAAACCCATTGAGGCTTCCGAGCTACTTCTATCCGTAGCGGAAGTTCTTACAGGCGAACCATTTGTGCAACCCAAACCTCTCCCTGATCAAGCCTTCCAAAAAGGCTATTCCGATCGCCTACAAGAGAAGCTGCTCCATAAAGAGAATCAGATCCGTCGCGCCCAGCGTCTGGTGGAGATAGTGCCCACTGAACAACGCCCCGCTTTTGAGGCGCTGCTGGCACAAACAGAATTCCAGCGCGATCAGATAGAGGACGAACTGCGCACATTGGAAGCGCTAATGGATCAGCACGAGAATTAATCCCCTGACTTAAACCCCAATATCTGTCGATTAAAGGATCCAGGATCTTTCGCGAAAGTTTCTCTTTTTTGTGGAACCGGGAAGCTCTGCTTCCTGTCGCAGGCTCAGCCCGATCTGTATTTTCCGCTTGTTAAACCTCCCGCAGGTTTTGCCATCCTGCGGGAGGTTACATAAGTACTGAGCCCGGAGGTTCAACTCCGGGCAGAGAAATACCGCGCAAATCCAGTAGGTCACGCACACAAATTGGAGGAGAACCAAGATTTGAACAGGGTTTGCTTTCTTTAACCCTGCGATCGCTGAGATTTCAGGTGGTTTTCCAACTCAGATAAATCCACGCGAGATGTTGTATCGAGGCTTATTGGGGTTACGGATACTATGCAATCAATGCGCAGCGCATAGACGTCTGAATCCAGCTCTATTTTATCCCTATCCAAATTAATCTCGAACTTGATATTGGCCGGATCTTCGAGCTGCATCCTTGGTGACACAACCGGGACATAATATTTCTGGCGTGAGAGTCTTGTCATGCGCCATTCAGTTGTCTCCGACGCATCAGATGGGATATCCACTTTTAACACATCAACGTCCGTCATGGGTTTCATACCTATGAGAACCCTGGCGAAATATGCTGTGAAATACTTTGCGACGCGGAAGTCGATTGTGTCCGAATGTGATAAGTAATACTCCGCAGGCATCTCAAGTGATACTGCGAGCGCAGGCACACCAAAGGATGCCCCTTCGAGCGCTGCTCCTACCGTCCCGGAGACGGTGATGCCGGTCGTGAGATTTTCGCCGTAGTTAATTCCTGCGACCACAAGATCCGGTCGCCGCGGCATCAATTCCAGGATGCCGTGCTGCACGGCTTGCGCAGGCGAACCGCCAACGGCATAGACTTTCCAATTCTTCCCCCTCACATTAACCCGTTCTTCAAGTAATTTACCATCCGAGGTGACAGGCATGCTGCGCCCCGCACCCGATGACTGCTCCCGAGGAGCTGCAACAGTGACGAAACCGATCTCTGAAAGTGCCTCAGCGGCCGCCCACAAAGCGGGGGACCGGATTCCATCGTCATTGGTTAGCAGGATTAGGGGACGGTCGTTATCTGTCATCACGGCGCGGATAATAACAGGTGAATGTTAGCAGGTCAATTCGCGGCATCATACCTAGATGGATTACGAACAAATCAACTCACCACACGTGCCTCGACGGCCATCTGGTTAAAAAATGCCGTCAGCACAGCATGCCGTTCTTCGGCTAAGCGCCGGGCCGGTTCGGTGTGAAGCTGGCCCTTAACCTTACATAATTTGAAGAGGTACTCATGATAAGCGCTGTGAGCCTCACCATCCTCGGTCTCACCGGTTCGCAGAAAATGCTCCGATGGCTCAGCGAAGAATGGCTGCCCGGCCTGTAAGGCATAGCCGAGCGTACGCGCTGCTCCGAAAGCCCCCATTACATCCAGCTTATCAGCGTCGAATAAGATCTTCGCCTCCAGGGTCTCTGGCGGTTCGTTGCCGCGGAAACGGTGAGCGCGTATACAATGCTGGACGGCATCTATTCGTGTCTGTTCCCAGCCCTCTTTTCTTAAAACCTCGCCTGCAAAAAGCGCCGACATCTGCTCATGAGATTGGCGATCCGCACCCTCGCCAGGGTGCGCTCCAGAGGCATCGTGAAGAAGGGCAGCTGCCTGCAGCACTTCAAGGTCAGCATCCAGCTCATCACCCATCCTTTCTGCCAGAGCCAGAACTCTCAGGATGTGGCCTAACCCATGGACCGGGTCGTTGGCGTCATACCAATCTCTAGCCTGGTCGATTGTCGGCATTTTCGGCTCCTTGATACGAAAGCATTAAATTAACCGGACAGAACGAGTGGTTTGCCATCCAACGGGTGGGGGATCACGTGAATACGGACCCCATACACCTCTGCCAGTTCATCGGGAGTTAGGATTTCGGCTGGGACACCAATTCTACGCACCCGACCATTCGATAGCAACACCACTCGATCCGCGAAGCGCGCTACAAGATTCAGGTCATGGAGCGTGATCATTACCGCCAGGTTATCGACGAACGCCAGATCACGCACGAGTTTGAGTAAATTATCCTGGTGTCTCAAGTCAAGATGTGCTGTGGGCTCATCTAACAACATTACGGGTGTCGACTGCGCCAGCGCCCGGGCGATGAGAACCCTCTGCTGTTCACCGCCGGACAACTCACCGATGGGACGAGCGGCGAGGTCGATCGTCTCGGTACGTTCCATTGCCTCCAGCGCGATCTGACGATCGCGATCACTCTCTTGCTCCAGCCAGCCGAGATAGGGTGTGCGACCCATCAGAACAACATCTAAGGCGCAGAATGCGGGTGGGAGATTCACAGCCTGTGAAACGACCGAGACCATACGGGCCCGCCGGTCTGGCCTGAGTTCTCTCAGGTTTTGGTCCCCGATCATGACCTCACCGTTCATTAACGGCAGGCTCCCACATGCACCCTTTACCAATGTCGATTTACCAACCCCATTGGGTCCCACAATGGCAAGTATTTCGCCCGGCTGCACCGAGATGTTTACATCCTGTAGGACAGGGTCCATTCCGTAACCCAGGGTTGCTCGTTCGATGCGCAGTTCGTTTCTCACCAGATCCGCCCCCTCCCTTTTGTTCGGTACAGAAGCCAAAGGAAAAATGGCGCCCCGACCACGGCAGTGATAACCCCCACCGGCAACTCTCGAGGGGCAAGTATCACCCTCGCCACAACATCAGCCGCCAATAAGAAACTACCACCTACCAAGATTGCGAGCGGGAGTGTACGCCGATAATCCGGCCCCCAGAGCAGGCGCACTACGTGCGGCACGATCAGCCCCACAAACGCAATAATGCCCGAGAAAGCCACCGCTGTCGCCGCGACCAAAGATGCCGCCACTACGATAATCAGCTTGGAGCGTTCGACATCCAAGCCCATTTGGCGCGCCTGTTCATCGCCAAATTGAAGTACGTTAAGCTGTCGTCCGAGGAGCGCTAGTACGGTCAATCCGATGAGAAGGTAAGGCAAAGATGCCAAAACGGGCTCCCAACCGCCCAATGCAAATCCGCCAACCATCCAATTCACGGCTCGATGAAGTTCATCGGTTGAAAGCAGCATGATTAAGCTCGTCATCGCCGTTGCGAAGGAGCTGACCGCTACTCCAGCGAGGATCAAGGTGGTCACCGGCGTGGATCGGCCCACGCGGGCGATGGCGTAGACAATGGCAACTGTGATCAGCGCGGCGATGAAAGCAGCAAGCGGAACCGTCGCCATCCCTAACAGGCTGACCGGCCAGTTTGCAGCCATGGCTAACACCGCCCCAAGACCCGCTCCGGAGGCCACACCAATGATATAAGGATCGGCCAGTGGATTCCGGAATAACCCTTGATATGCAGCTCCACTTCCGCCAAGAGCCATGCCAGCCAATGCCATCAAGGCTGTGTTCGGTAAGCGGATCTGGTACACGATCGTCGCAAACGTTCGCGACCAGTCCGCCTCCAGTTGTAGTCCGGGTAACAGATCAAGCAGCATCCGCCCGAGATCCGGCAATGGGATCGAGATCGGCCCAACCGCCACACTTACGAATAGCATAACGATCAATGCCGATCCCGACCATATCCAAGGCAAAAAACGCCTAACGCCCTGCGATTTCACTGATTCCGGTAATGCGTTCGCTCTCGAGTCTCCCATGTTTATTCAAAGAGCTCCGGGTGAATCATTAGCGCCATTTCTTCAAGTGCTTCCACCAGCCGCGGTCCGGGGCGATCGACCCAATTCGTGTCGATTCCATAGACACGCCCATCAACGACAGCAGCGATCTCCCCCCAACCTGAACGATCCGAATAGGATTCTACCGTCGTCGGAACCCATGCTCCTTCACCGAAGATGACGACCTGGGGATCGCGGGTGACGATCTCCTCCAAACTCATTTGTCCCCATCCGGCGATGTCGACGGCGATGTTCTCACCACCGACGAGTC
>DAOUTT010000087.1 GCA_030668545.1 Anaerolineales bacterium
CCCTTCCATCCTTTCGGTGGGTTGGCATAATTTATTCGGGTTAGAAACTCACCCGCTTCCAGTGCGTTGAGGCCCGGTCCTTTGAAAAATTCCATGGCCAGGATCGTACGTTCTCCTTTTGGACCCATGGCAGTTAGCTCGGCTTCCAAAACGAGAGCGGCCGGGGCCGTGTCGGCCGCGGGTGATGCGTTGCACAAATTTCCTCCGACCGTCGCCCGGTTCCGAAGCTGATAGGAGGCAACCGATTCCGCAGCCTCAGCCAACAGCGGATAGTGATTGCGCACATCTGGATTTCGAGCGAGAGCGTTCATCGTCACTGCAGCGCCCACAGTGAGACCGTCCTTCTTGCTAAACACAATCGTGTCCATCCCTGGTAGGTTTTTTATATCTACGAGGACGTTGGGGGCCAAATCGCCATTTCGCATTCGAACGAAAAGATCAGTGCCGCCCATGAGAATACACGCCGCTGCCCCTTTCTCTTGGAGCAAATCGATCGCCCGCTCTGCGCTTTCGGCTTTGATATAGTCAAACTGTGGAAGTTCAGGCAGCGGCAATTTCATATCCACCTCTCACCTTGTGTTGAATAGCTGTCATTGGCATAGTTGACTCACATCTTTCACCTGAGTCAATCGTTACACTTACCTTCTGTTTAACCCAGATTCGTCAAGACACCACTTATTTCTGCGGTCTCTGGCATACACAATCACCGAATTTTGTTTTATCGTAGGAAGCTTTCTTCTCCATGAGCTTTACATAGTGATCATCATCGACAAAAGCTACAATGCGGGCGATGCTCGACTCGCCGTCGACGAAACGCCATGGGAAACACCCGATCTCAACACGCTCATTAAGCAGGAGATCGATATCCCCGCCGAGACACTCGGCATGGATGATCCCTTCAGGGAACATCTCGATATGCATGAGCTGGTACTTGTCATCCGTGAACACTTCCTCGATCGATTTCTTGTACTTCGCCTGGAAATGCGCCTGCGCTTCTTTTGCCTGGCGCGGCATCCACGTCCGGATGATGGTGTTCATTGGATGATCGGCGCTGCCGCAATCCACCCCGAGCCATTTTAGTTTTTTATCTTTGCACCACTCTGCGAACTCGCGGTCCGGGCCAGGATGTTTCACCATATACCGAATTTCATCGGCGATCGGTTGGTCCCAACCATAGCGGTGATAGCCGGTGTGGATGAGCAGGATGTCACCTTCCCGGACCTCGACACGTTCCTCGACCATTTTAGAAGTGTAGATGTCGTAATCGCCGGCGGCATCTGAAAGGTCAACAATGGCGCCCGGGCCGTGCAGGAAGTCGAAGTCGAGTTCGGCGATGTCCTTTCCCGGCGTGTAGAAATGGATCTCCCCATCCAGGTGCGTGCCCAGGTGGTTGGAGTGCGTGACAATCTGGCCGTTCGCCCCATTCGGGGCGAGCCGCTTAAAATATTTGATTTGAAGCGGCTCATAGGTCGGCCAGGGAGGCGTTCCAATTCCAAGCGGTATTGTCAAGTCTATAATCTTCATGGGTTGCTCCTCTCCTCCCCTGTAATAATTAGTTTGGGGAGTATAGATTCATCAGATCTGTAGTCAATCATAGCTTCAAGAGGCTTCCGAAAACACTACTCCCGTATTCCAAAGACCTCCACCATCTTCAATTTCTATACCAGATTCAGGAAGAGCCCAGTCGGTATCAAGCCCCAGTTTTCAAATACTGGGATCGTGAAGGGCTAATGCTCGTCCAAGGAAATGGCATACCTTTTTATGGTGAAATGAAGGACATTATTTCCTCTCCCACGAATAATAATGGCGGGAAAAGCTGTTGCAGAAATGGCAAAAAGCCTGAACACCGTGGTTAACTTCCACGGTGCTCACGTTTGGATCAGTGTTAGCGTTCTAAGGGGAGAAATTGTGTGATTCTGACTCCTCCACAACGCCAACAGGTTCCTCCAGCGACGCTAAATAGTAACTGCGTCCTGCTCGCGGATGTCCTTCTCGCAGAGTATCCCCTCGACATAGAAAATCCAGAGCGTCTATCCGAAGAGATCACTTCGTTTTTACAAAGGTGAGGCCAAAGATCTCCTCGCCCCCCATCTCTCGCACAGGTTCCCAATTCACCTTCAATTTCATGCCAATGCGCGGGGCATCATCCTTTATTAATCCGAGCGCCTTCACCCCATTGTCGAACTCAACCACACCAAGAACACGCCCTCGTTCATCCATACCCCAGGGAAGCTGTTCGATAACAGTGTAAGTCAGAAGCTTGCCCTTGGAAGTCGGTGCGATCTCTTTGAAATCGCGCCCTTTGCAATTCAGGCAGCGATCGTGGTAGGGGTACATCACTAATCCGCATTTATTGCATTTGTACGCTGTGATGGTCTTCATGATTTTCTCCTCAACACGAACGCGAGGACGTTGTTTCCGAAACCCCCGAAATTGAGTGAGAAACCGTTGGCTGCGCCTTTAACTTGCCGCTCACCGGCTTCCCCGCGCAATTGCCAAACGAGCTCCACTACCTGAGCCACACCCGTCGCACCGACGGGATGACCGCGCGCCTTAAGGCCTCCTGATGGGTTGATCGGCAGCTTACCGCCGATCTGCGTCTCACCCCGCTCAAGCGCCTTGGCACCCTCCCCTTTCGGGAAGAAGCCGGCATGTTCGCTCTCGGCGATCTCCAGGATCGTGAAGGCGTCATGCAGTTCGGCGACATCGATGTCCTTGGGCTTGATCCCCGCCATCTTGAAAGCCTGTTCCGAGGCAAGCGTGACCGCCTTGAGATCGGTTGGATCGCTGCGTTCCTGAAGCGTGTGTGTGTCCGTCGCCTGTCCAATGCCGTCGATCGTGACCAATGGTTTCTTGAGCTTATTGGCGATCTCCTCTGTAGTAAGCAGCACCGCTGCTGCTCCATCGCTGACTGGGCAGCAATCGTAGAGATGTATAGGATCGGCCACAACCGGGCTGTTTATATGTGATTGTGGGTGCGACAGGATGCCCTCCATCGTGATCTTCATCTGGATGTGTGCATAGGGATTAAGCAACCCATTTGTCTGATTC
This sequence comes from Anaerolineales bacterium, assembly GCA_030668545.1. GTDB lineage: Bacteria > Chloroflexota > Anaerolineae > Anaerolineales > E44-bin32 > E44-bin32. Next base: position 3,052 of record DAOUTT010000087.1, read on the forward strand.
TTGATAGCGACCATCGAAAGATGCTCGCGTGTAACCCCATATTTCTCCATATAGAGACGGGCGAACATTCCCGCCATTGCAGGTAATGTTACCCCGTAGATGTACTCCGCCTGCGGGTGGGTCATACATGCGACAATGTCCGTAGCCTTCGGGCCAATCACCTCGCGCATCTTCTCGCCGCCAACGACGAGCACGACATCATTGAAACCCGAAGCCACCGCCAGGAAGCCATTTTTAATCGCCGAACCACCGGACGCGGGACCATTTTCGACCCGATCGGCAGCGGCAGGAAGCAGGCTCAAACGATCGACAAGCGCGCTGGCTACGGAAACCTGGTGGTTGAACAAGCCCGAGGCCATATTGCCAACATAGACAGAGTCGATGGGACGATCCCCCAAACCAGCATCATCCATAGCGTTCAACCCTGCGGTGGCGAGCATATCCATCAGACTGTCTTCATCCCGCCGTTCAAACGGTATCATTCCTACTCCAGCAACGACAACAGGTCTCATCGTTCCCTCCTCTTTGCTCCAAGGATCTTCTCCAATATATCGTCCTCACTGGCGACGATAATCTCCTTTTCTGCGACCGCGAGCAATTCTTCTGGCACAGGCCGCTCGCCAGCCACCAAGCGGTCTTTGTGCTTGTAATACAGCTCTTTTGTCAAGCCATAAGGGGTGGCACCTCCGAGCTCGTGCTGACCCTCACGCTCGATTAATTCGTATTCAATCATCCAACGTCTGAAGCCGATAGGGCTCTCGGCAGTAATAAGCACTTCCTCCTGCCCTATATACTCAAACGAATATTCCATCTTCGCGGCAAACAGGTGGGCACCGATGCGCAGCCCTCTTTCGGTGGCAAGTGTATGAAGGCTGATCCCCAATTCGCGCGAATAAAGGCGTGTGTTTACGACTCCGACAAGCAAACCATCGATCTGACCCATCAGGCAGAATTCATCGCGCACTCGGTGGCGGTACCAACCCAGCAATTCTGCATACACACGCGCGCCGACGATGTCGTAGAAATCGCGCTCGACTTTCATCGTCGGTCTAACTGCTTCTAGGAGTATCGGCACATCTGCCCGACTCGCCTGCCGAATAATTAATTTGCCCCCCGTCGCCAGCGTAACTACCTTTGGCGGGTAAGGCGGCAAATCCATTTCCGGCGGTCGAAGATAACCTTCAACTTCCATGTCCATGTTCTATCCTCCCGAACGAATGAGATTGGTGTGAATCCTATACTAATTAGTGTAAGCCTCTCCGGTTCGTAATGATTACGAAAAACTGACTGAACTGTAGCACAAAAAACGATTTGCTCGAACCACATTTACCTGTGAACAACGTTACCGCAATCCAAAGGTTAATGCTGTAAGTACAGCTAACCCCACTGAACAGAGTGTGCCTACGAGAAAGTACTCCGCAAATTCACGTTTCTTAAACTGCGGGTAGCGCACCGCAGCCTTCGCCGCAACGACGAATCCGACAGCGGCGAAACCCCCAACCGAGACAAGCACAAATGTGATGAGGCGCTCAAGAATGCCAATGACCTCGCCTGCGCCAATCAGCGGATGGATCTCCTCCTCAACTTGCTCTGGTCGAACAAGCCCCAACACGCTCACGGTGAAAAGCGTCGCCCAGTTCCAGAGCATGACCACTGCAAAAGCGGGACCCAGGATATCTGGTGCAGTGATGATTCCCGATAGGTGCAATCTGGGCACAAGACCCTCAGGGAGAAATCGGAGAATCAAGGGCATGATCGCCGCGAAGAGAAAAGGAAGCAAATGCACACCCGGTCGTCCATATGCAAAACCCCCTTGAATATCACGCTTGATAAGGTGGCGAAGGAGGTACGCCCAACCTTCTCCAAGAGCGAAGGCGATTACATAATAAATGACTGCCCTTCGGGATCCAATCTGGCTTGAGAGCGTAAAAGCACCAACCCAAATAACCGCCCGAAGTAGGGTACGGTACCAACGCCATCTGTCCTCAAAAGCGATGAGCGCTCGTTTGCGGGTCTGGAAGCCATATTCGGTCAAGATAAGCGAGAATAGGCTGATTAGATAGAGATCAAGCACTTGTTACCTCTTCACCAAATGTATCCTTATTTACAATCAGGACAAGTGTCAAAAGCCATGTTGCCGTCGCCTTTCTGACATACGCCGCGCCCGCCGCACGCAGATGCTGACTCACCGCTGGTTGGCTGACCTCGAGCAGCCGGGCGATCTCCACACCTTCCATGCCCGACATCGAGAGGTCAACTATCTGCCGCTGCTTTTCGGTCCAACTACGACGCATACCGCTGTAGAGTAGGCTGTAAATCTCGAAACCGGGATGATCCTTGCCGCACTCCACTTCGATCTGTGTGGAACGTTCCTTGGCCCTCTCAATTGCCGCCCGTGCACGCTGAAAGCAGGGACCATCCATGCCGATGGCCTGCTCCCGCAGCGGGGTGACCAATTCACCCACACCGATCCCGAAACGCAGATCGACCGGATGCACCGCCACACGGAGTGAAGCGAGAATTCGGTCGAGGTCTTTGGACGTCCTCAGCAATCCCTGGAATTCATCGCCGATCGTTAGCAAGTATTCCGACGCGATCTGTTTCGCGTACTGCCGGTTGACATCAGCGAGCCCGGTGTTGAGCTGTCGCTGGAGACCCGCTCGGTCATCGACCTTTCTTGAACCAATAATGTCGCCGATTACAGCGAAGTAGGGTTTTTCAGTCATCTGATATTAAGCTCCTAGCATTTATCATACCATAATTAATGTCTTTTGCTTAATATAATTCTTGTTAAGTTCATAAGCTTAATTGCAGTGGGGATACCTGGCAATGGACAATACATTGCTGGATTGACCGCAACGTCTACCCCGCGACCTACCCTGAACAGGTGATAAGTCATTGCCCACATACATGTGGCCATTGGCTTTTTATGGGCTGTAAGCGTTTAGATGTTTATGGGTTATGGGATGAATCTCAATGTGTATGATTAAAATCATATCCAGCCAAGATGTTCCTTCGGAGAATAACTGTTAAAATATAGGGTAACAGATCACGTGAGTTGATTTTAATCAATGGAGGCGCCGATGAAATCGAATGTGACCCTTGCTGAAATGGAAGCAGCCCACAATTTACTCGCAGAATTTTCCTACGAGAAACGACCCGTAGAACGCGGTTACGCTAATCGCACCCTTTATATCAACCTCTCTGATAACACGATCTCCGAAAAGCCCGTCACCGATGAAATGAAGCAGCTCTTCACCGGCGGGCGCGGCTTTGCCTTGTGGAGGCTGTGGAACGCTGTCGACGGTGACACGCGATGGGATGATCCGCAGAATGAGTTGGTTATCGCCGGAGGACCGATCGGCGGAACCACTTCTTACCCTGGTTTAGGTAAATCTACGGTTGTGACCATCTCACCGCTTACCCACTCCATAATCGACAGTAACGCTGGCGGCTATTTTGGACCCTACCTGAAATTCGCCGGATGGGACGCACTTGAGATTCAGGGGAAAGCCGAACGAGATGTCATCATCATGATCAATGGCGATGACGGTCGGGTGACGATCGAGGAAGCCCCCCTGGAGGATCTCGATACTCACAAGTTAGCCGAGCAGTTGACGGAGATGTACGCGGTGGATGAGCGTGATAAGCGCAGCATCTCCGTGGTTTCAGCTGGACAGGCGGCAGACCACGTCCTCTATTCGAGCCTGAATTTCAGTTGGTATGATAGTCGCCGCGGCGCCGCAAGGGTCAAACAGGCTGGACGCGGCGGCACCGGCCGTGTTTTTCGCGATAAGCATCTGAAGGCTATCGTGGTTCGCTTCAGCAACCTGAAGGGTGATAGCAACAACTCGGCCGATTATGCCACGGTTCGGAAGGCGGGCCGGCGGATTAATAAGGAGATCTCCGAACTCGACGACTCGCAAAATCAAATGCGTAAGGTTGGCACGCCGTTTCTTGTGGAAATCATGGACCACTTCGACCTGCTCCCCGTACACAATTACCAATTCGGAGCGCATCCTGAAGCCAAGAAAATTGATTCTACGGTCTGGAAGAACGCCTTCACCCAGGGTCTGCCTGATGGATGCTGGGTTGGGTGCACGCTTGCCTGCTCCCACGCTGTCGACCATTTCCATCTTCGCACGGGCCCATACTCGGGAGACTCCGTCATGGTGGACGGACCCGAGTATGAAACCGTCGCCGGGCTGGGGTCTAACATCGGTGTGTTCGATCCACTGGCGATCATTGAAATGAACTTCTACTGCGACACGTATGGCATCGACACGATCAGCCTGGCAAATTCCATCGCCTTTGCCATGGAGTGTTATCAGGAGGGGATCCTGACCAGTGAGCACACGGGAGGGCTTGAACTTACCTGGGGCAATGCCGAGACTGCACTTGAGATTATTCACCAGATGGCGCGCGGTGAGGGCTTTGGGGTCACTATCGGGCAAGGCGTGCGTTTCATGAAGCAGCATTTCATCGAGAACTTCGGCGCTGACCCTGATTTCTTACAGGATATCGGGATGGAGAGCAAAGGTCTCGAGTTCTCCGAGTACGTCACGAAGGAGTCCCTCGCCCAACAGGGCGGCTACTCGATGGCGCTCAAGGGCGCACAGCATGACGAAGCCTGGCTTATCTTCATGGACCAGGTGAATAACCAGCTCCCGACCTTCGAAGACAAAGCGGAAGCTTTGCACTACTTCCCCATGTGGCGCACATGGTTTAGCTTGCATGGCTTATGCAAACTCCCGTGGAACGACATCCTCCCTGCGAATAATGATGAAACCGACGAACCCGCGAAGGTCCCGGAGCA
>DAOUTT010000207.1 GCA_030668545.1 Anaerolineales bacterium
GATGGATAAGAGAGCGTAGTCCTAAGGACGCTCAGATTGTGCGTCAACAGGATCTAAACAAACAGACGCTGTGATTGTAGATCATCTTACGTGACCGGGCGCGAAGATCGCAACCCCGATGTTCAAGCACCCAGTGGACAGCCCATTATTAATACCACCCATAGAATATAAGACAGGTCAGGAGCATATCTATCTCCTACGGGGCGTTAATAGTTCTCTAGCGTAATTCACCTATGATAAAGCTATCAGATTATCATAAGAGGTGACAAACAATGGCGAAGATTATTGGTATTGACTTAGGAACGACGAACAGCGTCGTCGCGGTAATGGAGGGCGGCGATCCGACTGTGATCACCACCGCGGAAGGCGGGCGTTTATGCCCCTCTGTGGTTGCGTTTACGAAAAATGGAGAACGCCTCGTTGGACAGACGGCCAAACGACAGGCTGTTGTGAACTCCGAGAACACGGTTTACTCCATTAAGCGATTCATCGGACGACATTTTGACGAGGTCGAGGGCGAACGCGAGATGGTTTCCTTCGAGATAATTAAGGGTCCTGCGGGTGGCGCACAGGTGAAGATACCGGCAACTGGCCGCGAATATACCCCGCAAGAGATCTCGGCAATGGTTCTGGCAAAGTTAAAGAAAGATGCCGAGGCATATCTGGGAGAATCGGTGACCAAAGCCGTGATTACGGTGCCGGCTTACTTCAATGATTCCCAGCGACAAGCTACCAAGGACGCGGGAAAGATCGCCGGGCTGGAAGTGATGCGGATTATCAATGAGCCCACAGCGGCGGCCCTGGCCTATGGCCTCGACAAGAAGGAAAACGAGACCATCCTGGTTTTCGACCTGGGCGGCGGAACCTTCGATGTAAGCTTGCTAGAAGTGGGCGAGGGCGTTGTCGAGGTGAAAGCGACGAACGGCGACACGCACTTGGGAGGCGACGACTGGGATCAACGGATCGTCATTTACATCGCCGAAGAATATAAGAAAGAGCACGGGATCGATCTGCGTGAGGATCGGCAAGCTCTGCAGCGGTTGCGTGAGGCGGCTGAGAAGGCCAAGGTTGAGCTCTCCTCGGTGACAGAGACGGACATCAACCTGCCCTTCATAACCGCAGACGCATCCGGTCCCAAGCACTTAATAATGAAGCTGACACGCTCAAAGTTTGACCAGCTAACCGAAGACCTCGTCGAGCGCATCAAGGGGCCTTTCAAGGCTGTGCTAAAAGATGCGAACGTCAAGATAGAGAACATAGATGAAGTTGTGCTTGTCGGTGGGGCAACGCGCATGCCCATGGTGCAGGACCTGGTCCGTGAACTGACGGGAAAAGAGCCTCACAAGGGCGTCAACCCGGATGAAGTTGTGTCCATTGGCGCCTCTATTCAGGCTGGCGTGCTCGCCGGTGAGGTCAAGGATGTTCTACTGCTCGATGTTACACCCCTATCGCTGGGCGTAGAAACACTTGGTGGTGTGATGACGACTCTGATCGAACGCAACACTACAATCCCGATCAAGAAGGCCGAGATCTTCTCCACAGCGGAGGATAATCAGACAGCAGTCGACATCCATGTTCTGCAGGGTGAACGACCGATGGCACCTGATAACATGACGCTCGGACGATTTCGACTTGAAGGTATTCCCCCCGCGCCGCGGGGCTTGCCTCAGGTTGAAGTGACGTTTGACATCGACGCAAACGGGATCATCAATGTAAAAGCCCAGGACAAGGCAACGGGAAAGGAACAGAAAGTAACCATCACAGCATCTACGAATCTAGACAAGGATGATGTAGAACGGATGGTTCAGGAATCGAATTCCCACGCGGCTGATGATCGCAAGCGACGGGAGCTAGCGGACGCCCGGAATGAAGGCGATTCTCTCGCTTACCAGGCGGAAAAAGCCCTACGAGATTTGGGTGAGAAAGTGCCAGCTAAGGATAGGGAGCAGATCGAAGCGAAAATCGCTGAGCTGCGCGAAGTAATTCAGGGCGAAGATATGTCGGAAATTAAGCGACTGACCGAGGAAGTAAACCAAGCCAGTCACGCCCTGAGCCAGCAGATATACGCTCAGGAGGCTGAACCACAAGCCGAAGAAACAGACAGCCAGAGCAGCGCAGCGGATGATGAAGAAGTCGTCGAAGGAGAATTCCGAGAGGCTTAATCAATATCCCATTAGCGAGTGAAATGAAGTCCGCCCGAGTGTTACACTTGGGCGGACTATTTTGTTTTGGAAAATGGGAGCGGAAGGATACGCCGCGAATCATCAATAAAAATCAGTGCTTACAGCTATCGAGTGCTCTACGTCGTGCATCGGAGAAAAGCATGACGTTTTGTGTTCGATCGCGTGTGACCACAAGTGCGTGTATACAAGTCTCGACTACGCGTGCTTGATCGCCTCGACAGGCACGGTCTATAATGGACTCGCAACCCGGAACAAATACAGCAGTAACGCGCTGCGAGCAAGTGGAGCAAATCCAGCGCTTCGAGAAATCATTAATGAGAAACAACGTCAAGTTTCATAAGGAGTACCAAAGGGCATTTTCTGGTCTGAGCCCCGGGGGGGCACGGATATGAACTTTCTTCCGCCACGTTCGCGTGGGATGATCTTTGGCTTCGTAGTCCTCCTGCTCCTCTTGGGAGCGGGTGTATTTGGCTTAATAATGCTGGCGACGGATTCGATCTCGGTTTGGATGGTGTTATGGGTGCTTCTGCCGCTGCTCTCCTTACCGCTGTCTATGATCGTGGGTTATCGGCTCTACGGCTTGATCGCGGCGCGATACTACCTCGATCGCGATGGGTTCTTTCTCAAATGGGGTTCAGCGATTGAACAGATTCCAATCACGGCCATCAAGGGTGTGGACACAGCAGAGGCGCTCAGCGTTGAACTAAAAGCGCGTGGTGTCCTGACCTGGCCCGGGCTCGTACTTGGTGAATGCGAGGATGAGACAGTCGGTCGAGTGGAGTTCTTCGCTTCAACCTCGGCTGACCGCCTGGTCGTGATACAAACAACTGCGCATTCATTTGCAATCTCACCGCAGGACCGCGAGGGGTTTCTGAGCGCCTTCAATTCGGCGTTGAGGATGGGTCCATTGGAGACCATACCGGCGATATCAGAACGCCCGCAGTTCGTGCAGATGGTTTTCGATGTGGATCGGGTAGCACGTCTACTAATAGTGGTGGGCGTTCTTTTACCATTGCTATTACTTGGATACCTCGGGCTTCGCGTAGCTGGTTTACCGCCCGAAGTACCCTTTGGGTTTGACCCGGAGGGGTTTATTGACACCTTTGCATCACCCGGGCGGCTGCTCCTGCTGCCGATGATCGGGGGACTTTGCTGGCTGATCGATCTTGTGGCCGGTTTCTGGCTGTACATTTACAAGAAGAATCGACCCCTGGCGTATATACTGTGGGTGACGCCGATTCTGGTCGGCGGACTGCTCTGGGGGGCAGCGCTGCAGCTGCTCTCGGTGATTTAATCGCTGGTTTAATCAACAGGGTTTCCATGGTTATCCACAAGGAATCCGCAAGTTATCCACAGGTTGGGACAATTTGCTCGGAATCAACGGTTTACAGCTTCTACTCGGGGGAATATTGGGAATTGCCTTCGCTGCGGCTGCCTACGCGGCGGGGGCGCTCACACTCGATGGAGCTGCTGGTGCATTTCTGGTAGGCGGGTTGATCTTTGGTTTTGGCGGAATTCCACTCGCAGTTCTGTTAATCGCTTTCTTTCTTTCCTCAAGTTTATTATCTGGCCTCGGTAGATCCCGAAAACGCCGTTTCGCGGGAATGTTCTCCAAGAGCGGAAAGCGAGACCTCGGCCAGGTCTTTGCCAACGGGGGAGCGGCCGTCTTGTTCGCAGTGGTGTACGGCTTGACGCAGGAAAGTCTCTGGCTCGCCGGATTTTTGGGCGCGATTGCCGTCGCCACCGCGGATACCTGGGCGACAGAGATCGGAATTCTCTCTCGCCGACGACCACGCTTGATCACAACAGGAGAGCGCGTTGAGCGCGGCACATCGGGCGCGGTGAGCCTTTTGGGGTATTTTGCGATCTTGAGTGGCTCTGGCCTGATCGGATCATTGGGATGGGCATTGATGCGCGATTGGCGCTTCCTGCCGGTTGCCCTCCTTGCCGGGACTATTGGATCAACAGTGGACAGCTTGCTTGGCGCGACGATACAGGCGATCTTTCTCTGTCCGGTCTGCAATAAAGAGACCGAGCAGAACCCGGAGCACGTTTGTGGAACAACAACTCAGCAACTGAGAGGTTTGAACTGGCTGCGAAACGATCAAGTAAATTTCGCGGCAACCGTAGTGGGAGCGCTCACAGCGCTCTTGATTTGGTTTTTCGCCTGACAAGTTGTGTACCTAACGAAGGAGGCAGTGAAAATGGATGGCAATGGCAGGGATGATATCCGCAGCTTGCTTAAAACGTTCGGCATCAAAGCCGATGAGGTTGTGATCGCTCATCTAGCGCGCAACCCTGGTGAGTTGCCGCTTCAAATCCGGTTAATTCTCGAAGACCAGACGGATTACGGCGACCATGTACCGGAGACCCCGCTCCATCTCGAGATCGAGGGTGAGGTCCGGCGCTGAGGGCGGGACAGAGACATTACCATCGGGGGCGGACTGTCTGAACAAAAGTGAATTGAACAACTGA
>DAOUTT010000244.1 GCA_030668545.1 Anaerolineales bacterium
AGTAGTCGTTGAAGAAGGCGGAACGTTCAATATAATGGGTGGTGGCGGCAGTCCCACGAGTACGCTGACTTTGTCGCCGGTCCCGATCCCCTCAGTTGTCCACACACCGACACCGCGCGACGGAGACGAACAAAGTACGCAGGATGCCAGTTCAACGCCGATACCACCAAGTGAGACCTCATCTGCTTCACCGACGGCCACTCCTAGCGCCGAAACGACAAGTGCCCCCACGGTAACCCAAACACTTGAGTCGACAGACACACCTGTCCCACCAACGAGCACTCCCCTGGGTATTTGCAAGACTAAACCTCACCCAATCTTCCCAACCTGCACACCTGTCCCATAACCTGATACCTGCCCTTTCGATATTCCATTTATTCACTACCTACCGAATCTTGATAGCTGGTTGAAAGGGACTTAAGGGCCATTCAGGTGTTATATTTATAGTGCGCTGACCTGCGTTGTCTTCGAATTCGTGGACAACCTTGCAGTGTACTTATGCTCGTCTGGATCTATGTGTAGGATGCGGACGAATGGGGCGAGGAACACCGTGACAGAGTTGATTGGTAAAACTCTCGGTCATTATCGCATCCTGGAGGTCGTCGGCCAGGGTGGGATGGCAACCGTATACAGAGCGGAAGATCTTCGGGATGAGAAGATCGCCGCTGTAAAGGTCATGCTGCCCTACCTCAGCCGGGATGAGGGACTCAAGAAACGTTTCCGCCAGGAAGCGAAAATGCTCAGCCGGCTTAAGCATCCAAATATTGTCCCCATCCTCGACTACGGTGAAGAAAACGGTCATTTGTATTATGTTTTGCCGTATTTACCCCTGGGGTCGCTCACGGATCGCCTAACAAATGGTCCGATATCTATCGAGGAAACTGCTCAAATCATCTCTCAGGCTGCGGCAGCTTTACAGCACGCGCATGATGAGGGTGTCGTCCATCGCGATGTGAAACCCTCCAATATTTTATTAGATGAACATGGGACAGCTCAGCTCTCAGATTTCGGTTTCGCCTACTGGTCTGAGGCGACCTTAGACCTGACGGGGTCAGGGCTGGTTGGAACCCCGGGGTATATGTCGCCGGAACAATGCCTGGGAGAAGGCATCACCGAGCTGTCGGATCAGTATTCGTTAGGCGTAGTGCTCTATCGGCTTGTTGTAGGGCGTATACCTTTCGAAGGTGAAACTCCACTGGCGATCGCGCTCAAGCACATCAACGAACCCCTTCCACCTCCGCGTGAAGTGAATCACGGCGTCCCAGTACCTCTCGAGAATGTCTTGACCACTGTGCTCGATAAAAACCCCAAGAATCGCTACGGTTCGATCGCGATTTTCAACGAGGCTTTGCAGGATGCGATTCTGACATCAGTGCAGAATGGTCATGAGCTTACAGCAGTGATGCCGCGACTCAACCGCTTCTATGTAACCCGCGATCGATGGCGACGTAAGCTCCGGGCTGCGTTCTCCCGCCCCACAGTTCGCCGCTGGCCGGTTTTACTAGGGGTCATGGCGCTGCTCTTAGCATTCCCGATAGGCGCATTTGCGCTGCGGGGTGTCATAGGCGCTCCAGTTAACGAAGGCAATAATCCTCAAGCTGCCATCGCCTTCGAGGCGACGATCAATGCGCTTTACACAGCGAATGCTCCGCTCGGTGAAGATGCAGATCCAGGACAGATCCAGACGGCTGTAGCCGGGACGCTGAGCGCCCTGGAAACCCAGGATGCGAGCGAACTAACCTCAACGCCGATTCCAACCTCATGGTCGCTTTGGGATGTTTTTCGGAGTGAGACTCACACGTCCACTCCGACGATTTGGTATTACTCGACAAGCACGCCCACAACAGAATCTGGTTCAGGCGGGGATTCTTCACCAACATCTACCCTTGAGAATACTCCGGTGCCGACTTCTCCTCCCGATGCATCTCCTACACCTACGCCGAAACCGGTGAATCCGAGCGCCTGTAACGACAAAGAGGGCAATCCGAATTACTGTACACCCACACCCGGTGAATGAGTACGATACCTAAAACCCCGCTTGAGTTTAATCCAGACGAATAGACATTAAATTTCCCATTCATTGAGAAGGTGTACGCCTGAGGATATTGTCTCGAGGTGGTGTTCGTAAATATTCTTTATCTACAGACGATAATGCAGAGGGGAGTCAAGTTGACTGGGGATGATCGTTTATTATGTCCCGATCCAGTTCCTGGTCAATCCAAGAGCTGGGGTCTTCGAGCGGCTCGATGTGGGTGAAGACGGTCGCGGAGGGGATTACCTCGCGGATTTCACGTTCGATTGTTTCCAGTAAATCGTGCCCTTCCTGAATGCTCCAATCGCCAGGAGCTTGAATGTGCATGGAGATGAAGCTGCGTGATCCCGCCTGGCGTGTGCGCAGTGCGTGATGCTTGGTTTTGGAGCCGCAGTTGCGTTCCAAAATAGCTCGGATCGCGGCGACATCCTGCTCTGGCAGCGCGGTGTCAATCAAGCCCAAAGCCGAACGTTTCAGGATCTTGAACCCGTTGAAACCGATCCAGCCAGCGACGATCAACGCGACCAAGGGGTCAAGGATCTGCCACCCTGTAATGCCAACGGCTCCTAACCCGATAAGGACACCCAGTGAAGTCCACACATCGCTCATAAGGTGCTGGCCATCCGCTTCGAGGGCGATGGATCGTTCACGTCGACCGACGCGGATTAAAATCAGAGCTGTGACTAAGTTAATAACCGAAGCTGCGGCGGAGATTAAAAGACCCAGGCTCAGGTGGTCAATCGGTTGTGGATTGAGCAGCCTCTGGATGGCCATAACTGCGATTGCAATTGCCGCGAGTGAGATCAATCCTCCTTCAGCGCCGCTGGAGAGGTACTCCACTTTTTGGTTACCGTATGCATGATCCTCGTCCGGGGGTTGAGCGCTGATGTGCAGCGCGGTGAGAGCTGTGAACGCCGCAACCAGATTGATTCCGGATTCAAGCGCGTCGGATAATAACCCCACGGATTGGGTGAGAAGATAGCCAACAGCTTTGAGCCCCATCGTGAGCACTGCTGCGCCAAGCGAAAGCCAGGCATATTTAATGAGAGAGGAGCGATCGTTCATGCTGGGCATTGTATCATCGCCATGAGCAGGCAGGATGCCAGGGTCGAATCCGACCGCTCAGAGAAGTGCGAGCAGCCCAAAAGTTAATAGTCCCGAAACGATCGTAAGCCAGGTGTTACCTGTGCGCCATCCAACCAGAGCGGCGATTGACCCGGCGACGAGGCGGTGATTAGCGAATGATAGATACAGGGTTCCGTCAAGGAGCAGGAGATCCGGGACGATCAGCGCGGCCAGGACAGCGGGGGGAATGTATCGTAATCCACGCCGGAACCATTCGGGTAACCGGTCCGGTGGGATGAAAAAGAAGAAGCTGAGCCTGATCAGGTATGTAACGACCATCCCGCCGAGGATGATAATCCAGAGCTCCGCACGGTTCATGAATTATCTCCGTTCACGTGCCCTACTCTTGCTGAACGCGTTTCCACTACAAGCCCGACGCCAATGCCGAGGACTGCGGGGATGAGCAAGCCTAGCTTGAAGGGGAGATTGGCGAGCAGAAGCGAAAAGGCGCCGGCTGCGCATGCAGCAGCCCACGCAGGTCGATCGGTCAATGTGGGCAGGATCAAGGCAATGAAGGTGAGTGGAAGTGCGAAGTCAAGCCCTATCCCGGGAGGGATCAACGCGCCAAGGGTGATGCCGAGGAATGTGCTCAACTGCCATGCAGCCCAGAGCGTAAGACCCGTACCCAGGAAATACCAATGTGCGAACTCGGGGCTGCCCTTCCGATAACGGGCGGAGGCTACGACGTAAGCCTCGTCCGTGAGGAGCCAGGAGAGCGAGATCTTCCAACGGTTTGAGAGGTGATAAACGTGGGGCGCTAACGAAGCGCTGTAGAGCATGTGGCGCAAATTGACTACGAGCATGGTCAGGATGATGAGGAAGGGGGAGGCGGCTCCGGCGATAAGGCTAACGGCGATGAACTGCGCGCGTCCGGCGAAGATGAAGAGCGAGAAACTCTGCGCCTCAAGTAGAGGGATGCCGGCTGAAACTGCTAAAGCGCCGAAG
>DAOUTT010000292.1 GCA_030668545.1 Anaerolineales bacterium
CGTGGTTGAGCGGTGCGGCGACTCCTGAAAGAGCGAGCATCGCCCTTGAATCAGCTTGGAGACAGCTTGTGCGCGAGGATGATAAACTGGTCCTGCTTTTCACACCTCCTTTTGATAAATCGCGCCGGAACCCCGGATATATCAAGGGATACCCCCCGGGTGTTCGTGAGAACGGTGGCCAGTATACGCACGGATCCTTGTGGTTGGCGATGGCGATGGCGCGCAAAGGAGACGGCGATCGGGCCGCGCGCCTGCTGCGTCTGATGAACCCGATCGAGCAGACCAAGGAGTCGGAAAACGTATGGCGCTACAGGGTTGAGCCATACGTCGTCACGGCGGACGTGTATCATCTGCAGGGGCGTGTTGGGCAAGGGGGATGGTCATGGTACACAGGGTCGGCCGCCTGGATGTATCGCGTGTGGCTTGAAGAGATCCTCGGTTTCCGGCTTGAAGGGGAGCGGCTACAGCTTGATCCAGTCATCCCCGGTTGGTGGGATGGGTTTACACTCACTTATCGCTATGGAGAGGCGGCTTACTCCATCGAGGTTCAGAACCCGGATCATGTTGAACGAGGTGTTCACTCAATTGAGATGGATGGCCGCCTGCTTGAAGATGGCATCGTCCTGCTCAAGAGTGATCCCGTGAAGCACAGAGTCCGCCTCGTTTTAGGGGAGGAGTCCTCTTAAACGGAGTCCGGTCCCATTGAATTTTCGCGTTTTGCATCTCCTGACCGATGAGCAGATCAGCGGTCGAAATGTGAATGTGCGAGGTATAGTTTACAGTCTGGCGCGGAAAGCGAGCCGTGATATAATATTTAGACGGTTTGAGTGGCGCTGGGGGATACCTTTGTATGCCTATTCTATCAACCCGAATGGATTGAGGAATGGACACAGCGTCTGTCCTGTACACTGCTTGCAACATCTCCCAATCGATAGAACTTCTAATTGAAGCTATTGAAAAATATAGCTATTCCCTTTGGTCCTTACGCGGGGATCCAGCGTCGCTGCATTTTTCTCCAATGACAAGCGCATTGCGCGTTTCGATCTACTCTCAACCACGCGATCCCCAGCTCGAACCTCCGAGTGAGAGCACAGTCGGAACTGCCCATCTGGTTTCCGTCTCACCAATCCGAACCCGAATAACTTTTGTTTGTGATAATCTCATGGGAGAGCTTTTAGATCAAAAAAATAGGGCGCCTCTTTTTGATTTCTTTGAGTTTTTTGCTAATTTTGTCGAACTGAAGGGTGTCATCCTGGAGGATATCGAAACGGGTGGAAAAACGAGAGTATTTAATGAGATGAATGACACCGGCCCGCTTCCGGTTTGATAAGATAATGAGCTGTGTGAAAGAGCCGATCGCGCGATCGGCTCTTTTTTCTTTTAAGGCGTGGATCTGAAGCAAAAAGAACAGGGTTTGGCGGGTTTATAAAGAACCCTGTGGTCACGCAAAATGGATGACACAAGTTCACAAGCGGCGCTCTAGCAGCGCCGATTTCCTGTAACGCCAGATTGTGCTCCCTGGATACCAGCTATTCGCCGAACCAGATATCCTGTCCGATGCAGAACACTCGGTCCGAGTCAGCAAATTCAGATGATACAGAGTAGCGGAAATGGAATAATAGAAATTGAAATTCGGTTTCACCGTCAGGGAGTAATTCAACCGCCTTCTCTGCACTGATTCGCACTCCAATGCAGTCGTGAGTCATGGAGCGGATTCCGAATGATCCAGCAACACCGCCGCGTCCAGCAACGAGTATTCCTGACAATTGAGTTAATGCTATAAGGCTGAAAATTGTGATGATGAAGTATTTCAGGAGCGGCTTCGAAGATGGGGGAATATCACGATTATCCATGGTTAATTTGTGGGTGAAAGCCGGCTCCTCTGGGGATCGAGGTCAACCACAGAGTACGTTCGTTGGGGAACCAGGCGATATTTATTGATATTTCAATTTGATCAGCTTACGGGTTGTACATCACCCCATTCGTGCTGCGCAGATAGGCCCATTCTGAGTACGGTAAAGTTGTGAGCAGGTTTGTAAGCAAGGGACCAATAGAATTTAGGGCCGCGTTGCGACACCGCGTGGTCACATCACCCGTCGAGTACAGGCAATATGAATCGGTTGAAGTGAAGAAGGGAGCTCCCGTTGCTCGATCGTAATAGAGCAGCGTCGCCCCTTCTGGATACTCGTACATGGGCGGGATAATAAACACAGCTGGTCTGGCAATAAGCCATGTGGCGACAAACAACAGAAGGATAAATAAGAGCACAGATTTTGCCATGGCGTTTATCTTTCGAAGGTTCTCTATAATTTTACGGTGCATAACATAGATTACGCAATCACCTTCTAGTTCTATCGTTGGTCTATTGGAGGATACGCACGAGGCGTCGCTTTCACGCCATCGAATATATGAGTGGTAGAATCTGCGCCTATGAATGGCCAATTTGATATGGAAGACACACAACCTGTACAGGTAAGATCGACTCGTACAGAAGTGATGCCAAATACACATGCAGTGGTCGTTACAGCCGAGCCTCACAAACCCCGGAGGCGAAGAGCAGTCTTTCTTGGGATTCTTCTTGGATTAGCCAGCGCGATTTACTTGTTTGTACCCATAAGGACGAATATCTTGCTGCTCGGGATCGACCGTTCGCCAGTTGGCACCAACCTGGGGCGGAGCGATACGATAATTCTCACCACGATCGTGCCTCCACAACCTTATGTAGGCATGCTTTCGATCCCGCGGGATCTCTGGGTGAACATCCCAGGAAATGGTGATAACCGCATCAACACAGCGCATTTCTTCGCAGAAGCAGAGAAAACGGGGTCAGGCCCTGCAGCGGTGGTGAGAACTGTCCAAGAGAACTTTGGGGTGGATGTGGACGCTTACGTGCGGTTCAATTTCGAAGGATTAATATCTGTTGTAGATGCGCTGGGAGGTGTTCCTATCGAGTTAGAAACATCAACTGGCGGTCTGTCTCCCGGAATCCATGTATTGGATGGGGAGTCAGCATTGGCTTTCGTTCGAGACCGGGAAGGAAGCGATGACTTCTTCCGCATGACGCATGGACAGATATTCATCAAGGCTTTGTTACGAAAAATGTCCGATCCGCGTAGTTGGCCTCTTCTACCGGGAGCTTTTATTTCACTTATCCAACATGTAGATACGGATTTAGCTCCATGGGTCTGGCCTCGTCTATTGGTAGCAGTGCTGCGCAGCGGACCTGGCGGAATCGACGCCCGAATCATCTCCCGAGAGATGGTTCAGGGCTTTACGACTGTGGAAGGTGCGCAGGTCTTGGCTCCTGATTGGTCAAGGATCAACCCTGTTCTATTCGAGATGTTCGCACAATGAGGATCTCTTCAGTTTTAAAGATCTGATGAACTAATGCTCATTAGGTTTGCGGCGGATTATGAATCGCCGTCCCCAAGCAGCTAATACTCCCAAAACCTC
>DAOUTT010000246.1 GCA_030668545.1 Anaerolineales bacterium
TGAGCGGTTCTTTTGTACGAATCAATCTGGAAAACGTTCTTTCAAGCGCCGAAGAGTTTATCTCCGTATCACAAAAATAAACCGCGAATCTGCTTTTCAATGGCACCATTCGCGGTTTTTCCAGACTCTAAACTATTCCATTTCCTGCAGATTAATCGATTAAAAATCCAATTGGACTAAGTTGGATGTTTAATTGGTTTCAATCTGGAGTTCCAAATTCTATCAGTGCCCACTCACTCAAAATACTTCGATGTTTTGCCTAAGATTGATCCAAGGATGGCGATCGGTAGAAGCTCATAGAAAACAACGAAAATTGAACCGGTCAATATGAGACCCGCAGCGATCGAAACCAGGGTTGCACCGGTGTAGAGGTAGATCCCCCATCGCTTCCAATTCCACATCCCGATCCCTGAAATCAGAGTTGCCAGGGATAGGATGAAGAGGACAGGGAGCACCCACACGAGATCTCGTTCATAATCTTGTTTGAGCAGATAGTAATAAAGAAGCGAGCGGCCTACACTCAATATGATGGCGAGAATGAGAAACCCTGTAAGACCACATCCGCGTTGATGATGCACGTTCTTTTGACCCTTCTTCGGTTGATTTTCACCCATCAGATTATTTCTCCTCCAAATTGCCCATAATATTAACCCATTTTCTACAAAACGGTAGATGTGTTCGCAAAGCATTGCCGTTGCTGGTTAGATAATCGTCTTGCTTGTAATGTATTCTGTCCGCGATTCGTGCAAACTCACATTATTCACACAGCCCGAATCTGGATTAAAACTTGGAGTGTAAAGAATAATTTCCACACCGTGGATTCAAGATTTTCATCCGATTTCACACTTCGAACAGTTTATTCAAGTTTCTCGATGTTTAACATAGGTCAAATACACTGCCTCAAAATGCATGTATAAAGAAATCCTGGCAACCATCTTCAAGAATCTGTGCAATTGTTCATACAAATCACACAAAGAGGAGAAAAAATGGAAAATTCGAAACGATGGATCCCTGGGGTGATGGCCGCAATCGCCGCTCTTATTGGGCTGTACTTGGTTTTTATCGCGCCAGGATACTTCGACGCTACAATGGATAGACTCATTCTAGCCAAGACAAAGCAAGCCACAGTTTTTGCAAGCGGTCCGTTGACGAGGTTATTCATTGGGTCATTCTATAGCGGCATCGAAATGTTGGCCGGCTTAGGCCTCATCGTCACCTCGTTTGCTCTATACAAGGGGAAAAAATGGGCCTGGTCGATGGCGGTGCTCCTTCTGGCGATACCCGCAATTGGCAATTTCTACATCGGGCTAGGTTGGCTTGAAAACCTGAAAGAATTCCCCCCTGCCTATACAACCTTTTTGCTGAGCCTGGTCGCTTTCTGGGCTATGATTCTGTTGAAAGAGAATGAAGGCAAAACGAAAGTTGTGCTCTTCGTTATCTTCACCCTCCTGGGAATGGTCGGCGCTCAAGCCTTCACCTTTTTCCCCCATGCCCTGCGCGTGGTCATGAAAGACTACGGTGCGGCGCTCTTAGATCCATCTGTGTCAATTTTGCGGCACACCGGTCCCCAGATGTTCATCATCATCATTTTGGTGCTGTATGCTATTTGGGCGCTGGCGGAGCGTAAAGAATCGGGCTGGTGGGTGGCTTTGATTGCCGGATTGCTCATTGCAATGGCATCTTTCCCCGTCCACTACCTCCGCCCATCCGCATCTCTTGTCCCGGCAGACACGCTCGAGGCTACAATCTTCACTTCTGCCTACTGGATGGCTGGAGCACAAGGGGTCATCCTTGCCGTCTTGCTGCTCATCCCCTTCTTCAAAAACCGCTTATATACTAAGGCGGAGTAGTCAAACATAAAGGCACGAAGATGGGTTCGTCAGACACAGCCCCGGGAATTTCCCGGGGCTGATTTATTCTATAGGGAGATCGTGGATGAGTGATTAAGTAAAAGCACAGGGTGGTATTTGAACAGTTGAATTACAATGACCGAGCTTCTATCTAAGGAAGTATGACGGATTTGGTTAGCGGTTGATGGAAACATACCAAAAGAGAAAACCAGATTGCACGGGATAACCGTATAAATAGATTTACTTATCCCACACCAAGTTTAATCTAGAACGGTTTATGGATAACAATTAGAAGCAAGGACGTGGTGCGGAACGTAGCCGACAGGGGTGTCTGGGAGCCCATTGAATCTATGGATCAAAAACACCCGGAGGATTGCTCGTGAAGAAGGTCATCTTCATCTCATTGCTTCTCCTAACCGCCTGCGCGCCGCTACCCGATCCCGCGCAGGGGCTGCCGGGTACGTCAGGCCCTCAAAGCACGGTTGGACTTCCTCCGGCGTACACCCCGACGCCGGTGCCTCCACCCACGCATACCCCCCAACCGACTCCTGAAATCCAGTTATCCGCTCAAAATCCAGGCTTATTAGCCGATCATGTCGGTGACCTCGCTCACCTTAAAGGCGCTACTCGCTATTCAATCGAGGTGGAGGTGACGTTTGATTCCGAGATGAGGACCGCTGTTCTTGATGGCTGGGCTCAGATCCAATTCAAGAATCATCTCGACAATCCGTTGCATGAGATCTATCTAATGCTCTGGCCAAACGATCCGCAGTATCAGTCTGCGATGGTCGCGGGTCCTGTATTTATCGGGGACAAGGTGATCGATCCCAGGCAGGAGTTGAACGGCCTGGCCCTGCGGGTTGATCTGGCGCTGCCGCTCGCCCCGGGGGAAACGATCGATTTGGGTCTGCCGTTCCGGATTGAAGTGGAAACGATGCGTCCTTCAGCCCCCCGCCGTTTTGGTATCACCGAGGGTGTGTTGATCGCCCCGACTTTCTATCCATTGATCCCGCGCATCATCGATGATGAGTGGGATATCCGCCGTGCACCGCCGGGCGGGGATACGACTAACTCCGAGATAGCTCTCTATCAACTGCAAGTGACTGCGCCCGCTTCCTTTGATCTCGTCGCCTCCGGAGTGGAGATCCTGAACGAGACCCTGGGCGATCTTCAACGATTGACATATGTGACCGGACCAATGCGGGATGTGGCCATCGCCGTTGCCGACTTCGTCGATGTGTCCCGTCAGGTTGGCGATGTTACCGTAACAGCCTGGGTGCTGCAGGATCATGCTGACGATCTTGATAAAGTGCTCGATTCAGCGACTCTGCAAATGCAAGTCCTGGGCGATCTAGTGGGTCCCTACCCCTATCCGGAGTTGGATATTGTCGACGCGCCCCATGCCTTCGGCGGAATTGAATACCCCGGGTTGGTCTTTGTTGGCACATTGGGGACACACTGGGTTGTCGAGCCAACCGTCCACGAAGTCGCACACCAGTGGTTTTATGGCCTTGTCGGCAATGACCAAATTTCGGAACCCTGGCTGGATGAAGCTGCGGCGACATACGCGGAGGCGCTGTATTACGAACACGCGTTGGGATCGGGACGTGCGACTGGATTCTTGAGTGATTTGCGCGCCATCGTGCGGGAACACCCGGACCCGACGGTTCCGATCGGCTTGCCTGTCGGGGACTATGCATCCGATGCTGACTACGCCGTGTTCGTGTATTTGAAAGGCGCGCTCTTCTTCGACGCGTTGCGCGGTGAGCTCGGCGATCGGACCTTTGATAAATTCCTGAAGGCGTATTACGAGCAGTATCAATATAGCTTTGCGAGCGGGAGCGATTTCCAGGAAGTTGCAGAAGAAACCTGCCGTTGTGATTTGCAGGACATTTTCGACCTGTGGGTTTACGAAGGGGGCGTCATCTCTGAATTTGAGAAATAGACAACACCTGCAGGTTGCCCCCCTTAACAATCCGTGAAACTTGTTGGAACCGATTGTCCCTTGGGACATTCATTCGGGTCCTACACATCTATTAATTTGTAGGGCGGCCCACGGATATCCTATGTTTCTCTTCAGTACCTAGAGCGAAATCTTGTATCAGCCCGTAGTCTAACGGTGCTCTCGCTTAGTTAATGAAGGCTTATCCTTGACCCTTCTTCCCCAAAGGTCTTACAATCCATACTACAAATATTCTCATGCTGCGGCCAAAGACTCAA
>DAOUTT010000315.1 GCA_030668545.1 Anaerolineales bacterium
ACATGGGCAAGTTCTATCAGAACCGCGACCCCCGATGCACCGTCATTGGCGCCTGGCACCGGCGCCTCGGGATAAATTGGGTCCCGATCGGCATGAGGCCGGGTATCGTAATGTGCCCCTATTAGGATGGGCTTACTCTCACTAACACCTTCCGCTTTAGCAATAATATTCATCAGCGGTGTTCCCCGATAATTGAAGTGCTGGATCTCAGTCTCCCAGCCGATCGCTTCCAGTTGTTCAACGACCCATACGGCTGTTTTTCGGCTCTCTTCACTTCCAGGTATACGAGGACCAAATGCAATTTGCTCTTCTACAAACAGAAGCGCGCTCTGCCCGTCGAATTGGGTCTCTTGACTGGATGTTGAGCACGAAAATGTCGCAAACAACAGGATCACACACAGACTTCGCATAGCCTTTCTAATTATCAAAGCTTTAGATAAATTGTAGTTTCTTAGCTCCATATGGCTATGCGCATTGTTCTTGTGTGTTTTCAATAAATTCGGCCAGTACCGCCGCTGATCTTTCAGCATAGGCACTCGCGCGCTCACGGCGATTTCTCTTCCGCCCATCTTCCAGCGGTGGCATTAAACCGAAGTTCGCTTTCATCGGTTGAAACAATTTCTTATCCGCATGCGCTATATAATGAGCCAACGAACCGAGCATGGTCTCCCGCGGCATGACTAAAAGATTCTCTCCATTTATTCGGCGAGAGAGATTTATTCCTGCAAATAAACCCGTTGCGATATTACCTAAGTATCCTTCCACACCAGTGAGCTGACCAGCGAAGAAGAGATCGCTCCGCTCTAAATGCTGCATGCTCGAGTGCAACTGCATCGGGGCATTCAAAAACGTATTCCGGTGCATTTGTCCATAACGTTGAAAACGCGCCTTTTCCAATCCAGGGATCATCCGGAATACATTGCGCTGCTCGTCGTAGGTCAGGTTAGTTTGGAACCCTACCATATTGTAGAGACTTCCCGCCAGGTTATCCTGTCGTAGTTGAAGGACGGCATGTGGCCGCTTCCCACTCCTGGGATCTCTCAGTCCAACCGGACGCATCGGTCCAAATGCTAGACTTTCCCTGCCTCGCTCAGCGATAATTTCAACCGGCAAACACCCCTCAAAGTAATGATGCGCACCCGCGCGCACTCCCTCTTCGATTTCTTTTTCAAAGCTTCTGAGAGGGATCCTTTCCGCCCGGAGCAAGCTATCTATGAAAGCTTCATATTCATCTTTGTATAGCGGACAGTTGATGTAGTCCCCCTCCTCACGATCTCCTCTCTCATAGCGTGAAGCACGGTAAGCGATCGACATATCGATGCTCTCCGCGTCGACAATTGGAGCGAGCGCATCGAAGAAAAAGAGGTGATCCTGACCAGTCAAACCGCCAATCGCCTGCGTCAGCGAATCTGAAGTCAAAGGTCCAGAGGCGATAATCACAAAACCATCAGGGATGCTCGTGACTTCGCTGCGTATGACCTTGATCCGGGGGTGCTTTTCAATTTGCTCCGTCACATCTCTTGCAAAATGTTCACGATCCACTGCCAACGCACCGCCTGCAGGAACTGCATTTCGCTCTGCGCAGATCAATAATAGGGAACCTAAAGCCCTCAATTCTGACATAAGGACTCCAGAGGCGCGGTCTGGCAGCTTAGAACCAAGCGAGTTAGAGCACACTAACTCAGCAAGGTATCCCGTTTGGTGCGCTCCTGTCGAAATATCAGGCCGCATCTCAAAGAGACGAACGCTGATACCACGCTTCGCCAGCTGCCACGCCGCTTCGCTGCCCGCCAATCCTCCCCCCACCACTACTGCATCTGCAGTCATCCTGCGATTCTATCACGCCAACGTTGGCATAGTTCTTGCAACATTATTGCCAGCATAGTCCAGTCGATGTATACTCACCTGCGAGGCGCAATATGTTTCGTCAAACCCAAGACCATTCACTCAGACCACTTACGACCGCTCATCTTGCTCAGACGATGAGCCTCCTGGTTTTATCCAATCAGGAGCTGCACGATCGAGTTATCACAGAACTTTCATCGAATCCTGCGTTGGAGCTTCTTGACGAGCGCATCTGCCCGGGCTGCCATAAGCCCCTGAGCAGCGCCGGACCCTGCCCTGTTTGCAGCCGTCAGGTTGAAGGCGAAGAACCGATTGTGTTTCTCTCACCTCGCGATTCCTACCGGCCTTCGCGAAAAAGAACACTTGAAGATCAACCGCTGGATCAAGAGCCCGCAGCTCCAGAGGATCTTTCCATATATGTTATGCGCCAACTCGCGGCTGACCTCAAGCAGGAAGACAGGCACGTCGCGGTTTACATCCTTGCCAGTCTGGACGAAGATGGCTTCCTAACCAGCCCCCCACCCTACATCGCGCAAGCCACACGTTCCAGCCTACCGCAGGTTATGAGGGTCCTTAACTTGATATATAAAGCCGACCCAGTCGGCCTGGCAACCGAGGGCCCCCGACAAACGCTTCTCGTTCAACTCGATCAATTAGACGAAGAAGAAGAACCGCACTGCGAGCTAGCTCGCCTTTTGCTGCGAGATTCTTTTACGGAACTGGGGCGCAGGGAGTACGACAAGATCGCCCACAGCCTCGAAATTAGCCCTGCTGCAGTGAAGGAAGCAGCCGCTTTCATTCACGACAACTTAAACCCCTACCCCGCTCGAGCATACTGGGGATCCGGACGGCATCCGCAATCTGGCGACTCTAATGTCTACCACACACCAGACGTCATGATCTCGCGCAACCCCTCTGTCAATGATGGCCCGCTGATGGTTGAAATATTCTCATCGATTTCTGGCTGGCTTCGAGTGAATCCCCTTTTCCGACGAGCCATGCCGGAAGCTAATGAAGAGCAGAGCGATGAGTGGACTGAGCATCTAGAAAAGGCCAATCTCTTTGTAAAATGCATTCAACAGCGCAACAACACGATGCAGCGCCTGATGGGAATGCTTGTATCACAGCAAAGTGGTTTTATTTTAGAAGGCGCTCGCTTCCTCATACCCATGACGCGCGCCCAAATTGCAGAAGAGATCGGCGTACACGAATC
>DAOUTT010000041.1 GCA_030668545.1 Anaerolineales bacterium
CCAGTCGCAAGATGCGCCAGTATTCGAGTGGCAATAAGCAAAAAGTGGGAATTGTGGCTGCCTTCATGAACAAGCCCGACCTGTTGATCCTAGATGAACCGACATCCGGCCTGGACCCGCTGGTGAAGCAAACGGTGATGGAGTTAGTGCGCGAGGCAAACCAGGGTGGTGCGACGGTGTTCTTCTCCTCGCATATCCTCTCCGAAGTGCAGGCGGTCTGCAATCGCGTGGCGATTATCCGTGATGGCCAATTGGTGGCCACCGAGCGGGTTGAAGACCTGACCACACAGCACTTTAAACGGATCCGCTTCAACTTTGCTAACACGCCCCCGCCGGATGCTTTTACCCGCGAGGGGGTCGTTGAAACAAGCCGAGATGATGCAGGGGTTACCCTGGAAGTTTACTCGCACCTGGATCAGTTGATGGAAAAAGCGACCTCGTTTGGCATCACGGACATCGAAACAATTCCCGTCAGTCTTGAAGAAATATTCCTGGCCTATTACGGGAAGGGAAATGGAGACAACAATGCTTAGGTTACTGCTTCAGGAATTACGCTTTCGAATCACCGGCATCATCGGCTGGGGTATCGGTCTGAGCATGTTTCCCGTCATCTACGTCGGTATGTATCCTTCCTTCGCTGAAGAGATGGCCGGCTTTCAAGACCTCCTGGACCTGGCCATCTACCAGGCGATGGGGATCACGATGGGTTCCTTCGAGGGGTTTATCGCCTCGACAGTCACAAATCTCGTTCCCGTGATTCTATGCATTTACGCTGTAATTAATGCCACTGGCACACTGGCCGGAGAAGAGGATGATGGTCGCCTGGAGCTGATTGTCTCCTTGCCGATCCCCCGCTGGCAAATCGTGGCCGTGAAGGCGGTTGCCCTGGGGATTTCACTTCTCGGGATCCTGCTAATCGTAGCCACCGGAGCAGCCTTGACCATGGAGGCGATCACATTGCCCATCGAAACCAATGTCACCTCGATGGATGTCTTCGTCAGCGTGTTGGCTGCCTGGCCGTTGGCGATGGCTGTGGGCATGATCAGCTTCTTCCTGGGCGCATTCAGCCCCAACCGGCGCATCGCTTCGGCTGTCGCAACCGTGGTCGTGCTGGTCAGCTACCTGGGAAGCAACCTGACGGGTTTGATCGCTTCGTTAGAAAACATCGAACATTTCTTCCTGTTTCACTATTACGAAGCTACGGCTGAAGCCCTGGAAGTGGGCCAGCAAACCGGGAATACGGCCGCCTTGTTGTTGATAGCGCTGGTTGCCTTTGGATTAACGTTGATCTTCTTCCAACGTCGGAATATCACCGTTGGCGCCTGGCCCTGGCAGCGTGGAGTCATCAGCAGATAAAACTCCTGCTTCCTTCGATTTCAACACAGAAGGGAAGGCTAAAACAGCGGGGAAACCCGGGGCCTAAACCAATCGCTTTTCGTGTTTTCCTGATTGTTGTCGTTGGGCGCCAGCATTCCTGCGTCGTAACTCAAGGGATTAAAAGACGCCAGAACGCAATGAATCCAGAAAAGTAAATTATCTGTCCAATTCCTTTGTTGACTACAACTCGAACCGCTCAATGATATTGAGCGGTTTTGAGTATATAATCCCCCATCATCGCTCACTCAGGGGGTATCAAAGTTGCCGAGAATTATCAGTCAATATTTTCCGGCCACGCTGGGAGTCGACCAGATCCTAATTTCAACCGAGCAAACCAATCGGAGTGTTCATCATGAAGGAAAACACAACCATCCCCAGGTTTGTCTCTGTCGTCGCCATTGTGCTCGGCTGTCTTGATCTCATCCGCGGCTTCATGCATACCATTCTGCTCGAATATGCCGCATTAAATATTGCCGGGTTAGATTTATCCACCTCACTGGCCGGTGATTTGTTACAGTAAATGGGCGCTTTTGGAATTTCCAATTATCTGACGGGTGTCATGCTCATCCTGATCGGTTGGAAGTCGCGACCACTAGCTTTAGCCATGTTGGGCATAATCCCGGTTGCCTACATCATTGGGTTTTTTGGGATCAGAATCAATTCTGCCGATTATGCCCCATCACAAGCGGCCTGGGGTGGGGCAACACCAATGTTGGTGTATTTGGTCATTAGTGGTGTCGGCTTTCTTGCCGGAGTTGGGATAACCCTGTACCGGAAGAAACGAGTGGATTGAAGTGTCCATACAATTTGAATTCCTCTCAACGAATGGTATTCGCCTGCATACTGCCCTCGCTGGACCAGAAGATGGTGAACCCGTTTTTCTCTTACACGGATTTCCGGATGCCTGGTTTGGCTGGGAGGCTCAAATCGGACCTTTGGCGGAGGCCGGATTCCGGGTAATTACGCCGGACCAAAGAGGTTATAACTTAAGCGACAAACCCAAGGGGGTTTCCAGTTACCAAATGGGTACGCTTACCGATGATATTCTCGGGTTGGCCGATACGCTTGGCTATGAGCGCTTCCAGCTCGCCGGGCATGATTTTGGCGCCATGGTCGGCTGGAATCTGGCGAGACGCCATCCGGGGCGACTCAAACGCTTGGCGATTGCCAATGTGCCCCATCCGGCGGTGATGAAGACCTACTTGCGCACCCATCCATCGCAAATGCTAAAGAGCTGGTATGCCTTTTTCTTTCACCTTCCCCGGTTACCCGAGTTCATCATAAAAACCAACAAATCGAAGATGCTGATCGCGGCGATGCCGAAAAATCTCACCGCCGATGAACGCAATCGCTATCGCAAAGCCTGGGCTCAACCCGGCGCCATGACCGGCATGATTAACTGGTACCGCGCTTCACTGCGGCAAATGCGAAAATCAAATGCGGCCTCCCATATCCAGGTGCCGACGCTCGTCCTTTGGGGACAGCAGGACCCTCATCTAAGCTACGAAATGGCAGAGCTCAGCGTTGATCTGTGTGAGGTGGGTCGCCTGGTCACATTCGAAGATGCCACCCACTGGGTGATGCATGATAAACCGAGTGAAGTAAGTCATTTGCTGATTGAACATTTCCGGAGCGAAGGGGATTTTCTGCCTGGTACAAGGTAGTAGGGACAGGTAAAGAGCTCAGGGTTTCTTATGTTAGAACCATCGGATAGACAGCGATCCGCATTAAACGATATTCAAGGAACCTTTGCGCTCGTGCAGTTTCTGGTCATCAAAGACCAGGATGCTTTTGTTCACTACCGTTCCTCTTCCGAACGCACAGTGCAAAAAGCTGGCGGGCAGCGCACCCACTGTGTGCATATCGATCAGTACCTCGCGGGTGGAGAAATGCACTACCAGGTCATCACGGTGGACCTCTTCCCATCCAATAAGGCCGCACAACTGGCTTTTGATGGAGTCAACACCGAGCGTCAGTCTGCGCTGTTAGATATATATGTATTGATTGTCCGGCCGGTGGGCAAGCTGCCCGGCATCGTGAAAGCACTGGGCTTTCTTGCTCCTCTTCTCAGCCGATTGCTTGGTACTGTATCCGAGAGAGAAATCACAGGGTTCGCGGAACTCGCTAATCCTGAAAAGGGACCGGTGCCTGAGACCGTCGCGGTGATGAAAGAACATGACCAGACCACGCCCTTCTATATGATGAACTTGAACAAATACTACCCCAGCGCGCAGTACAATAATGGGGATGATATTTCAGGAGAGCAAGCCTACAGCCGCTATGCCTCCCGGATTGCGCCTTATCTGATCAGCGTGGGCGGTTACCCGGATATCCTTGGGCACACGGTGGGGGTGTTCGTGGGGGATGAGAGCAGCACCTTGAACGATGATTGGAGCGATTTCGCCATGGTGTACTATCCCTCCCACCAGAATTTTATGCGGTTGATGACCAACTCCCCGAAGCAAGGCGTCCTTCACCGGGATGCTGGCCTGCAGCGGGCCGTGCTGATGCCAAGTACAATTATTCCTTAGATAATTTCATGGCATTAAATTCATCGGTTAGACATTAGATCATGATTGCAATCAAGGAAAATTATAAATGACTTTCGCACATCCTATCGAAGATTTGGTCAAGCAACGTTTCTCCTGCAGGAGTTACCTCAGTCAACCCGTGGAAGAACAGACGCGCCAAAGGCTCGTTGATTATGCCGCCGCGCTTCAGACAGGACCCTTTGGTGCGCAGATGCGCTTTGAATTGGTCGCTGCTCACGAGAAGGATCAAAAAGCTCTTAAAAACTTGGGTACTTACGGGTTCATCAAAGGTGCGACCGGCTTCATCATCGGGGCAATGCAGGATGATGAAAAGAACCTGGAAGATTTCGGCTACCTGATGGAGAGTATCATCTTGTTTGCGACGGACATAGGTTTGGGTACGTGCTGGCTTGGAGGTACTTTTACCAAAAGCAGCTTTTCGCAAAGAATCTCGCCTCGTACCGGCGAGCTAATTCCCGCAGTTGTCTCATTGGGTTATTGCGCCAAGAAACCACGCAGGTTCGATGCCATCATCCGCAACAGTGCGGGTGCGGAGCGGCGGCTCTCGTGGGAGCAATTGTTCTTCGATTCCAGGTTCGGGGTGCCATTATCCCGGGAGATGGCTGGTGATTACGCTAATGCATTGGAGATGGTCCGCCTGGCTCCGTCAGCATCGAACAAGCAACCCTGGCGAATCGTCAAAGATGCCCATATGTGGCATTTCTACCTGCAGCGTACACCTGGGTATCGGGAGAGAATGCTTGTAAGACTCTTTACAGTGGCTGATATGCAGCGCATCGACATGGGCATTGCCATGTGCCATTTTGAGCTCATGGCGCGTGACCACGGTTTGGATGGGCGTTGGGAAATTAACGCACCCGCCATCGAAAAATACGACGAGTTTACAGAATATATGGTAAGTTGGGTGAGCTGATCAGCTGGGAAGTCCAAATCCTATGCGTGTTAAAGCGAGCGTAAATTTGCGCTCGCCTTTTTAATTTCGTTGCCATAGCAACGAAATTCAAGGTTGGATCCAATTAAGGGAGATAATAAGTGCAATCTACAAAGAGATATTTATTGGCGTACGTATCCAGGGGTGTTGCTTAGGGTGAGCTTGGGTTCCTTTTCCCCGAGGAGTGCAACGATTGCGGATCTCAGCTCCGCCGCGGAGAAAGGTTTTGTGAGGTATGCGCTCGCACCAGCGTTAATCGCTTCCATTCGGTCTTCCTTGAGGAATTTCGCGCTTGACATAATGACGGGGATCTTGGATAGACGTGGGTCCGCGCGGAATCTGCGGACGAGCGTCAGGCCGTCTACGTCGGGCATCATGATGTCTAGGATAATCAATATGGGGGTAATCGACTCCAACACTTCGAGTGCTTGGGCAGCATTGAAGGCCTTCCGCACTGGGTAGCCGAAGGTGGTGAGAATCTCAGCTACAACTTCACAGAAGGGTTGTTCATCGTCGATGACCAAGATCGTGCTGGCTGGCTCGTTCATACGCTTCGTTTCACTCTCAAGTCAGGATCAAGATTACTGTCTGTAAATCGGTTGTTTGCACAGGTTAAGGCCTTTTCGGTACTTTAATCAATGAGAAAGATGGGGTATGCGGATGTCCCTTACCTTAGCAAGAAGTATGCCCGGAGGCTCGACGATAACAAATCTGCCTTGAACTGTCATCGGGCGCACAACATGCAAGCCAGATCCACGCCGCTGTATTCTGAGGATCCTCCTGCAGCACCCAACTCAATGCGGCCTCACCATTTTGAAAATCCCCTCGTTCCACAGCTTCGACGGCCAGGCTGAGAGCCTCCTCTACTGAAGGAAAACCATCGGGATGAATTCTCATTGCCATAATTACCCGCTTTCTGGAATGGTATGAATGAAATCAACCCCATGTTAACACACGACCGCCGTTGAGGAATTTACAGAAACCTTACAATTCAGCGGCTAAAAATAATTAGCTTGGCGTGAGGTTCATTGGAGATTACACTATTCCCAATGGAAGGTCGTTCAACAAGCATTGAGGGAGCAGTTTGAAGCTTCTCGTAGAGCTCTATATCGTATTGCACATGCTCATGGGCGCACCGCTGGATGTGCTTGTTGACGCGCGTCACCCGCTCCCGCGCTGGTTTGACCCTGGTCCTCACTCTGATGCGGGTTCAGCGCTGGAGGACTTGATATCAGAGGCGAGTGAGGACGGTATTAAAGCCATTGTTTATTCCGGATATCGGAGCTACTCAAAACAAAGCTCTGCAGTGGATCGGGAATGGAGGGAAAGACCATCAACTGCCAGTTTCTACGTTGCGGCGCCAGGCTACAGCGAGCACCAGCTCGGGACCGCATTCGATCTCGTGTGGCCCGGATTACAAGTCGAATTCAGCGATCCCAGGAATGAGCAGTTGTATATCTGGCTCGAAGAAAATGCACATCATTTCGGATTTGTCCTGAGCTATCCTTATAAGGAGATCGAGGGGTGGCCATATAACAATCGATGGATGCCGCAGGTGACGGAGTTCATCCACGAACCATGGCATATCCGCTACGTCGGGATATCATCGGCGGAAGAAATCTTCGCGGCGGGATATTTAGATCCCCAGAATTCGATCCTTCCACAGGATTACTATGAACCCTGGACAGGGATCAGTCCGTGAACAATGCTGCGGGCCTAGCACTCTGTTGTATATCCAGATGTCAGGTGTAGGAAGAAAGGTTTGTTGCGTGGTTCGGTGCTTATGATACACTGGTTAGGTAAACATAAGGATATCGGAAGGAGACCGTATGGCTGAAGATGCCAAACGTGTCGTTTGTATTGAAGACGAACCAGAAATGATTGATCTTGTCCGGTTGATCCTCGGCCGGAAGGGGTTCGATGTCATCGGTGCTAATGGCGGGATAGAGGGGTTGGAAACGGTTCAACGCGAACGTCCAGACCTCGTTCTTCTTGATTTGATGATGCCGGATATGGATGGTTGGGAAGTCTATCAACAAATGAAGGCTGACGACGACTTGCGCAACATCCCCGTCGTTGTCGTCACGGCGAAAGCCCAGTCCATCGACAAGGTATTAGGATTGCATATCGCCAAGGTGGATGATTACATCACCAAACCTTTTGGCCCCCAAGAATTACTTGAGAGCGTGGAGAAGCTCATCGGTGAGGTTGAGGTAGAATAAGCTCGTAGACCGAGCATTTTCAGGGCGGCTTCGGTCGCCCTTTTTTTATGTCAGGAGCAGGATGGAACGCTGGGTTCGAGTTCACAATCATAGTCGTGGAAATTCACCCTTGGGTAGGGCGCGTTGGTGCGATTCGTTCTCCTGCCGTTTGCGTGGATTGACATTCCGACGCGAGATCCCTGACGAGGAGGGGCTGATCCTGGTTGAAAGCAGCGAGGGGCGTGTTAATACCACAATCCACATGCTGTTCGTTTTTTTCTCGATTAGTGTGTTCTGGGTGAACTCTGAGGGCCTGGTCGTAGACAAAACACTTGCCAAACCATGGGGCTTCTACGCACCAAAGCATGCGGCTCAATTTATCCTTGAGGCTTCGCCCAGAATTCTTGACGAAGTGCAGATCGGGGATCAGTTGGAGTTTATCGATGAAGAGTAGGTATAAATTACTCCTCTTTCTCATCCTCGCCATGGTGCTATTTCCGGCAGCCGCCGTTCATGCGCAGGGCGGGGGGCCGATTTATATTGTTGAACCTGGTGACACACTTTCGGGCATCGCCCGCCGCTTTGGCACCACCGTTGAGGCGATGGTTGCGTTAAACGGGATTGATGACCCTTCCAAACTTTACCCCGGTGCAGAATTAACGATCCCGGGCTTCGAAGACGTTGAAGGTGTATTGACTTTGCAGGAAGTCGGCTTCGGCGAAGATTTGAATAGCTTGAGCCTTCGTTACAATCTGTCAACGGACGCTTTGGCCCGCCTTAATCGACTTGTCCGACCCGATCGACTCTACGTTGGGCAGTCGCTCATCGTCCCTGAACCCGAGGAAGATGCGAAACCAGAGAACGATGTGGGGGCACTTCTGCCGCAACCTGGGGAAACCAGGCTGGAAATTGCTGCGCGCGCTGGGACAAATCCATGGGATCTACGGCGCTCTGCTTTGGCTCCTTTGCGCGTTTGGGTAATGCCCGGGAATCCACTGACCGATTCGATCGGATGGAGGGTCTCACTCCCTGAACCCATAACTTCAATTTCGATCGAACCCCTCCCGGTAGTTCAAGGGCATACTGTCGTGCTTAAAACAGAAGTGAGTCACCCTGTTCATCTTGAAGGTTCGCTCGGAGACCATCAGCTTACATTCTTTCCGGCGGATGAAGGAGAAATGGTCGCTCTACAGGGCATCCATGCTTTATCCGAGCCGGGATTGATCGATCTTGAGCTGCGGATGGCAGAGTCTGAGGGGGAGGAGACCAGCTATGCGTTTATCCAACCGATTATGGTCGAAGATGGTGATTATGGTTTTCAGTATATAGTTGGAGTCCCTGCTGAAACGGTCGATGCGGCAGTCATACAGCCTGAAGAGGACTTCGTGGCGGAGCTTCTTGCGCCTGTCACCCCTGACAAGCAATGGGATGGATCCTTTGAATATCCCTCTCGCTATTACACCGACGAGTTCATCGCTGTTTTTGGGGACCGGCGTAATTACAATAATGGCGCCTTGATGTACTACCATAGCGGGGTGGATTTCTATGGCAGTGATATTCCTATCTATGCGCCGGCTCACGGCGTAGTTGTTTTTGCAGGACCACTTTTAATAAGGGGAAATGTGACCTATATTGACCACGGTTGGGGAGTGTATTCAGGATATTTCCACCAATCGGAGATGTTTGTTCAAGAAGGCGACATTGTTGAAAGGGGGCAGGAGATCGGGATCGTAGGAACTACGGGGAGATCCACCGGACCCCATCTGCATTGGGAGATCTGGGTCGGCGGAGTGCCAATTAATCCTCTGGACTGGGTTGACCCGGGTTACCCCTGATCTTCATCATCAGCTTCGTCGACCAGGCGACCACTGCGATAATCTTCCAGACACAGTTGGGCTTCGCCAAGCATCTCCTCCGGTACGAGGATTTCCACCCGTGCCAATCGACCCACACCAAAGCCGTAGATCGTTGTCGCAGCTTCGTGTGATAGGACAACCTCGATCGCTTGAGCTTCCAACATTCCCCGGATGATCTCAGCTTCGAGTAAACCTGAAACCGTTTCGGCGACTACAAAATTTTCCGTCATGATGCAATAACCTCTGGGTGTAGTATAATTGCCTAGAACGTCCCCGAGTAGGGCAATCTTTCTTTAATATGGCAACTTTGCTAAGTATTTCTCCTGAATCGTATTGGACCAGTTTCGAGGTCAAAGACGACGATATCGATTTCATCATCAACCTCCTGCTAGAGCGGGAGGTTCCTCTCACGTCTGATGAGATGGCATCCGCACTGGTTGAGCAGCGTTTAGTTCAACTGGAGAAAGAAGCTAAAATTGCAGAACAGACGGAACACGCCATTTACATCCCCGCAGAAACGTACAAAGTTGGACAGCTCCTAGCATTCTCGCAATTAGAGTTTGAAACAGGAGAGGTTGTGGATGTGCGGGAGGGCAATAACCCGGACCTTGATTCCTTTTCTGTGATCAAGGTTGCTTTCGCGGGGGACGGGTCAGAGAAAGAATTCGCGTCTGAACTGGCGGATCATATTCTGAACAAACCACCTGAACCAGATCCTGAAATCGAAGAGATGCGCAAGCCGGAAACGATAATGACCCGGTTTGGGGAATTCATCGTTGCGAATTTGGATGAGAGTCTAGATAAGGTAGATGACATCGTCAGTATCGCCGGGAAATGGTTCCCGAGCGCGCTTGTGGCTGAGATCACCGATGGACATCTAAACCTTGCCGAGGCCGTACTCGACGTCGAAGCTGGCGGTCCTTTGCCGACAGCAGACCTGCTTGAACATGTCGAACTACCCAAGTCGCTTTCTACGGGTCTCGCGGAGTTTTCGCTAGATTACGCTCTGCAGGAAGACGAACGTTTCGATGAAGTCGGCCCAGCGGGACAGGTTCTCTGGTTCTTACGGCGGCTTGAACCCCCAGAGGTATTGTTTGCACCTCCGCGCCTGGAAAGCCAGGATAAAGCCATTGATTCATCCATCCTCACAGAAGAGCTGCAAGAACTCATAACGAAGCTAGATGATGAAATGAGTGATCTACAAACTCCGGAAGTCGTGCCGGATGATGTTACCGTCACGCTGATTTTCCCTCACTGGAGAGTGGGAGCACTTCCATTATCGGCTCGCCTGGCACCCCTTTTCCCAACGGCTTATGAGGCGCCAAGAATTCGTTTCGTTCTTATTGATGGACACAGTGGGGAGAGATTCCCGGGATGGGTTGTGCGTGAGCATGGATACGTCTTCGGTTTGGAAGACTGGTATCGAGAGTATAAGGTCCCAGCGGGAGGGCTTGTTCGCGTTCACCCTGGCGACATCCCTGGCGAAGTGGTCGTTGAAACGTACGATCGACGTATGCGCAATGATTGGATC
>DAOUTT010000171.1 GCA_030668545.1 Anaerolineales bacterium
CCAGGGACGCAAACCCAAGAGAGGATTTGACCTCCAAAGCCTGTAATGCCTGCAGTTAACCCCGAGGATCTGCGCCGACGAATAGAGAGCGTACTTATGCTCCTGGGAGAGCCAGGGCGGTTCGCGCTCGCCTGTAATGAGATGCTTGAGTTCTACGCCGATCGCACAAAACGCAGTAATATCACAACGGGACCGGTAGAAACAGCGCGTGTCCTCCGGGTCTCCCGGCCGGTTTTAAGGATGCTTTGCAACGAAATTCAACATTTCGAGCATGAGGAGAAGGGGGACTGGTTGGTGGCGGCTGAGATAATGTGGAATACAGGTGTGCGCGAGGGGCGCTTTGTGGCTGCGTGTTTGTTGAATCGGGCCGCGCAAGAGGATGTGCCCATCTATGCGGAAGCATGGGCGGAAGCCTGTGAGGATGTCGTCGCCTTAGAACGGCTTGCTGCGGATGGTTTATCCGTGTGGCGCGAACAGGACCCCGATCTTTCCTTTCAAGTAATTAAGAGATGGATTGATGACCAACGACTTCAAGTGCGCCATCTCGCGCTTCTTTTGATTGCTAGCGTGACTCGGGATCCGACATTTGATAGATTTCTTCCCGAGACCTTCCAAATCCTTCACGGAATTAGTGCGAAAGTTCGCGGGGAAAGTGTTCAATCACTCTATGGGTTAATGCGCCAGTTGGCAAAAAAAACCCCTGCAGAGACGACGAAATTCCTCTTGGATGAAATTAAAGCAGGACATCCAGGCGTCAAACGTCTTATCCGGAACACGATGGAATCCCTGCCAGATAACCATCGAGAGGCAATCGATCGGGTTCTGTAAACTGAGTGGGAGTGCTTCTGGTATAATTTGCCCATCGTATGACTAGACTGACCTGAGGTTTAGTATCGTAAACCATAGAACTTTGGGTTGAGTGACCTGCGGAGGAGCAGACGTCATGGCATTTACAAAAGAAGAGAAAAACCAGCTTATTGGTGAGTACCACCGTCATGAAAATGACACGGGCTCACCGGAAGTCCAAATCGCGATCTTATCTCGTCGAATTGGACAACTCACGGACCATCTACGTCTTCATAAACATGATGAATCATCACGACGAGGTCTATTGAAACTCGTTGGAACGCGAAGGAAGCTGCTCACTTATTTGAAAAGGAAGGATGCAGCCTCTTATCTGGCGATTACAGAGAGCTTAAATATCCGCCGGAAATAATGTCGAGAGCAGATGAGCAGGTGAGGAAGAAACTTGCTCGTCGATTTTCTATAAAGAGGTCGTCGATCGGAAACAACGACCCAGGAAAAACAACCTAGGAAAGCGCATCTGACTATTGCCGTGGGTTGGGAATTGGAGAACGCCCATCAGTGAAGATATTTACAAACTGACGGTCCTTCCCCAGTCCCTGACTCGCAAAAGTTGAAGGTGCGGGAGGGATATTTTTATGTATGAAGAAAAGTCATTTGAAACTACGATAGGTGGCAAGACCATCACGCTCTCCACTGGCAAACTCGCCGGTCAGGCGGGCGGCGCCGTGACAGTGCGCCAAGGGGACAGTGTCCTCCTCGCTGCTGCGACGATGAGTAGTAAACCTCGGGAAGGACTCGGGTTCTTCCCACTCACCGTTGATTATGAGGAGCGGCTTTACGCCGGAGGGCGTATTCCCGGTTCCTTCTTTCGCCGTGAGGGTCGACCGACCGAAGGCGCAATAATCACTGCGAGATTGACAGATCGGACGATCCGTCCGCTATTCCCAAAGGATATGCGCAATGAGGTCCAGGTGATCCTATACGCGCTCTCGTCCGATGGGGAAACGCCGCTGGATGTCCTCGGACTCCTGGGGGCGTCAGCCGCCCTCACGATTGCGGATGTCCCCTTCGCTGGACCGGTAGGTACTGTCCGGGTAGCTAAACAGGACGGAAATTTCGTTATCAATCCGACCTATCAAGTCATCGATGAGTCCAACCTAGATTTGGTGATCGCTGGTACAAGCGAGGCGATCATGATGGTGGAGGCCGGAGCAAAGGAAATTGAAGAGGCAGAAATCGTTAAAGCATTTGAGGTTGGACAAGAGACGATTAAGGCACTCATCGATCTGCAAGCGCAAATGCAGGCTGAAGTCGGCAAAGAGAAACGTTCCTATCCTTCCTTCCAACTCAGCGAGGAAGTCCAAACGAAAGTTTCTGAATGGCTTGAAGGTCGCGTTCAGGATCTCGTCAGTACACCCAGGAAGAAAGCGGAGCAATCTGAGGCTTTGAATGCGTTGCGGGACGAAGCGTTAGAGGCATTCGCGGATGAGGAAGAATGGGAAGTCGCTGACATCCGTGAAGCTTTCGAAAAAGTACACAAGGCAGCCGTGCGATCACTCATTCTCGAAACCAAGACTCGAACGGATGGCCGTGGCCCGAAGGATATTCGCGAGATTCATAGTGAGGTAGATTTCAGCCCGCGAGCTCACGGTTCCGGGTTGTTCACTCGAGGTGAGACACAGGTGTTGACGCTGGCGACGGTCGGCACTCCGCGTGAGCGGCAGGAACTTGACGGCCTATCCCCGCGGAACGAGAAACGATATATGCACCATTACAATTTCCCACCTTTCTCGGTCGGGGAAACGAAGTTTCTACGCGGCGCCTCCCGACGGGAGATCGGCCATGGCGCTTTAGCAGAACGCGCTTTGCTGCCAGTGATCCCTTCTCAGGAAGAGTTCCCTTATACGATGCGCCTTGTCTCTGAGGTGCTCTCATCGAACGGCTCCAGCTCGATGGCTTCAGTATGCGGTTCAACACTGGCCTTGATGGATACGGGCGTGCCGATTCGCGACCCAGTGGCGGGAGTTGCCATGGGGCTGATCAAGGAAGGCGATCAGGATGTGATCCTTACCGATATCCTGGGATCGGAAGATCATCTCGGTGATATGGACTTTAAGATCGCTGGAACTCACAAGGGTATCACCGCTCTACAGATGGATATCAAGATCTCGGGTATTACCTCCGAATTAATGTCTGAGGCTCTAGAGCAAGCGCGAGAGGCGAGACTCTTCATCCTCGAGAAGATCAAGGCGGCCATCGCTGCGCCGCGCGAAGAACTAAAACCGCATGTCCCGCGGATGACCGTTGTCAAAGTCGATCCTGAAAAGATCGGCGCGATTATTGGTCCAGGTGGAAAAATGATCCGCAAGATTCAAGAGACGACCGGTACACGCATCGACATCGAAGATGATGGATTGGTATTCATCTCAGCTGCCGACGGGGAAAGCTCGAAAGCCGCAAGAGAAATGGTCGAAGGCTTGGTTGAAGAAGCTGTCGCGGGTCGGATTTATACCGGCAAGGTCGTGCGAATAACGGATTTCGGCGCATTTGTCGAGATCTTACCGGGCACGGATGGACTGGTCCACATCTCCCAGCTAAGCAGTGAACACACAGAGAAGGTGGAGGACGTCGCCCGGGTTGGTGAAGAGATCACGGTTATGGTGACGAATGTCGGTCATGATGGGAAAATCCGCCTCTCCCGCAAGGCTGTCCTGGAGGGGTGGACACTTGAGGAAGCGAACGAGAACGATCGCCGCCCCAGCGGCCGCAGGTCAAGTGGAGGTGGAGATCGCAGAAAGAGCGGAGGGAGTTCCAAATATAAAGGGAACAAAAAATAATCGCTGGACTCCACTCATCGGGATAACACCTCGAAATATTAAAAGACACCCTCCAGATTGAAGGGTGTCTTTTTTGGGGTATGTTTTTTTCTAAATTAACGAGGGGTGCCAAAGATGGATTTCTCAATTGCCGTTTCACGGCTCACTAGAAGTGACAAATCAAGAACGCCCGGAGCTAAACCTCCGGGCTCAAATTAAAAGGGTGCAACGCACCCTCAGCGTTAGCCCGCAGGGGTTCTGCTATGAGCCCGTCAATTTATTGACGGGCGGATTACGGTGAACAAGGAAAATGCCCTCCTAAGGCCCACATGAAATGACATTTATCACAGTAAGGGTTCTTCCCTCGTTTGTCATTGCGAGGAGCCCGCAAGGGCGACGTGGCAATCTCCTGTCAAGAAACGAGGAGATTGCTTCGCTTCGCTCGCAATGACATTAAGGGGCAGGCATCCGACGCATGGAGATGATGTCCGTTTCTGAGATAGTGCCCTCAAGAGACCCAGCATAGGGATTTCTCAATGAGTTTATACTGAGCGAAATCGAAGGGCTCACTCGAAGTGACAAGTTGTGTGTGCGAGTCAGTCTTAAGGGTGTCTTGCATCTCAAGGTAAAATCAACTTTGTCGCTTTTGCACAGTAGATGGAGGAGAACCTTAATTTGTAATCTATCGCTGCTTTGAATAGAATCGTTATTCAAACTCTGATCAACAGTGTGATGATTTCATGGGTTGGCACGATTGTGAGCCTGCCCATACGGATATGGAAGGGTCGAAGATGACGGATCACAACCCTCAAGAAAATTTATCATCTCCGTCCTGGCAGCCATCTACCCGACTGGTCGTGGCTACTTTTGGAGCTCTATTCGGCATCTTACTCCTCTATCTTCTCCGCAGCCTGGTGGTCCCAGTAATCCTTGCGTTTCTGTTTGCCTACATGCTTTATCCCCTGACACGTTGGGCGAGGGAGAAAACACGTCTGCCGAAGGGCTTGATAGCGTTCCTCGCGCTCCTATTTACCGCGGTGCTTATTCTCAGCGTAACGATGGGTTTAGGCGTGGCGTTTTCCCAGCGAGTTGTCGATCTCGCTCTATATCTGTCATCCATCGTAGAGCAGCTTCCCGCGGCGATCGAATCACTGGCGGATCAATCTATTCAAATTTGGCGTTTTGAAATCGATCTGAGGGAGATGAATGTTTCACCTCTCCTCACAAACCTGGCCTCGTCCTTGAGCCCACTGCTCACAAGAGCAGGTTCATTAATCGGATCGTTTGCCGTCGCAGCTGTATCTGGAGCCACAACTTTCCTTTTAATGATTGTAATGAGTTTTTACTTCCTTGTGGATTTTGAAAAACTCAGACCCGCCTTGAATAATATTGTTCCCGCTTCCAATCAGCAGGATTTCGAATACCTTCTAACCCAAACAAACCGGATATGGCGGGCATTTCTGAGGGGGCAAGTGCTTCTGGGTTTGATTGTGGGTGTGATCACCGCGGTTCTGATGTCGATCGTGGGCTTGGACTTCCCCATCGCAGTTGGAGTAATCGCTGGCTTCATGGAGTTGGTTCCCATGTTTGGTCCCATCATCACGGGTGTATTTGCAGCTTTTATTGCGCTCTTCCAGCCCGTGAACCCCTGGGGCTTGACGCCTTTAGCATTTACTCTATTGGTTATTGGGATATTCTTTTTAATTCAACAGCTGGAG
>DAOUTT010000342.1 GCA_030668545.1 Anaerolineales bacterium
GTATCGATCCGCTAGATCTGACTATATACCCCCTGCAACCAGCTCGCATGATCCATCCGTCAGGTTTCACTCCTGATATCCACGCGCATCCTGGGATACTCATCGAAAGTGTCGAAAACTGCCTTCTCAGAAATGTCTATTCTCGCGTGAGGAAGGTGGATGTGATACTATCTGCACCATGTGTTCTGGCCCACACATTCCAAAATTTCGTTCCTTATGAATCCAGAAACTACCTTTGCCGGAGGCAATGGATGATGAAAAGCATTGTGATTACAGGAAGTACACGCGGGATCGGTTATGGCCTAGCAGAATCGTTCCTGGCTCGAGATTGTGCGGTTATGGTTAGCGGTCGCAATCGAGAAGGCGTCGACAACGCTATTAATAAGCTCCGATCGAGGTTTCCGGAAGATCGAGTGTTCGGTCACCCTTGTGATGTAAGAGACCCAGGGCAATTACAGGCTCTCTGGAATGAGGCAATATCTCGCTTCGGGAAGATTGACATTTGGATTAACAATGCGGGGCTCAGTGGACCGCAGATGATGACATGGGAACTTGGGCCAGAACAAGTGAAAGAGGTTGTCGACACGAATATCTTAGGCGTAATATTTGGATCCCAGATTGCCGTCAGGTGCATGTTCGATCAAGGCTATGGAAGTGTTTACAACATGGAGGGCATGGGGGGTGATGGGCGAATGCACGAAGGCCTTATCCCATACGGTATGACGAAATACGGGGTGAATTACTTTACAAGAGGGTTAGTGAAAGAGACAAAAGGGAGGCCCATCATTGTAGGGTCGCTTAGACCCGGAATGGTCGTTACATCATTTCTCACAAAACAATTTGTGGATCGACCTGAAGAATTTGAGAAGGCCAAGCGCATATTCAACATCATTGCGAACCGCGTTGAGGATGTTACCCCCTGGCTTGCGGAAAAGATTCTTGAGAATGAAAAACATGGAATATGCATCTCGTATATGTCGAGGTGGAAGTTTCTTTTCCGTTTTCTCTCCGCGCCTTTTTCAAAAAGAGATATTTTTTAGAGGAGAAGGCTACCAACCTCTTAAATATTAATTATTCACGCTTTGGGAGTAGGTCAGTCAACCGCTTGTTTCGCAGGGCAAGCTTTGATTACTACATCCAACATCTGCCAATTCTCCAGGGATTCATGAAGGGAGAAGATGTCCTGGAATTGAGGATAACTTGGCTGCTTTTGAATGAGATACAGGCTTAAAGAAACACCCCCAGACCTGAGGGGGGCAAGCCTGGGG
Source organism: Anaerolineales bacterium (assembly GCA_030668545.1). Classification (GTDB taxonomy): domain Bacteria; phylum Chloroflexota; class Anaerolineae; order Anaerolineales; family E44-bin32; genus E44-bin32. The sequence continues at coordinate 1,269 of DAOUTT010000342.1, forward strand.
GCAGTCGAGACATTGGCAAAGAAGCCATGTGACGACTGTTAAATTATAGAATCTAGCAACAGAAAAATTCCATAGTCCATTAGTCATATCCAAAAAGTAGTGATGGACGCCTGATGGACTTATCTCGCTTAACGCAAGACGTTAAAACCCCAATTTTTTGCATAGATGGGAGCATTAGAGTCTTCAATTCGCATCTTTTTCAAACGCTTCCAGGATCTCCTTGCTGTGTTCTGCGGGTTTGACTTTCTCGAAGACTTGTTTGATTTTCCCCTCCGCATCGATCAAAAACGTCATCCTGTGTACACCCTCATATTCCTTGCCCATAAACTTCTTGGGTCCCCATACGCCGTAGGTCTCGCTGATTTTGTGATCTTCGTCGGCTAGCAGGGCGAATGGCAGCTGAAATTTCTGTTTGAATTTCGCCTGCTTTATTACCGAGTCAGGGCTCACGCCCAGGATGACGACGCCCTTATCAGAATAAGCGCTGTAATCATCACGGAACGCACAAGCTTCTTTTGTGCAGCCAGGCGTATCCGCCCGGGGATAGAAATATAGTACAACTTCCTTGCCGAGATAATCAGAGAGATGGATCGTCTCTCCCGCATCGTCAAGGACTTCAAAATCCGGAGCGGGTTCACCTATCTTGGGAATGGACATGGTCTGAAACCTCCTGAGTTAATTTACAGACGGCTATCTTGTTTAAGCTCGTCGGCTAGCTAATTGTAAGCCAACTTGATTAAGATGAGATGATGGTATTCTGAGAAGCGGAGTGATGAAGAATCTCGGTTCTGGTAAGAATCAGCCGTCAGTTCGAAGAACGAGATGCTTCGCTCCGCTCAGTATGACAGGTTCCCACTTAATGTCATTCTGAGGAGTGTAACGACGAAGAATCTCGTTCATGGCAAGAAGAACCCCTACGTTTAAAGAACGGGATGCTGCGCTTCGGTTCAGAATAGCATTCCATCACATCTATCAGGACTGAGTATTAATCAATAACAGCGATTATTTCCCCCATTGAATCGGTTGAGTAACCCGGTAGGGAGGCTACTGTTTGTTGGAATTCGGGGTCGCCGAGTACTTGGAGCAGGGGCATAAGTTTGATGCTCTCATGATATTCCTTTGGGATGATGAGATCGTACCGTTCCTGATAGAGCGGCAGGAAATCGAGTTTGAGCGCGGCAGCGGCAGCGTGGATCGCTAGACCGCAGTCCGCGCGGCCAGAAGCAACCGCAGCGGCAATAGCCAAATGGGTATATTCCTCGTGCTGATATCCACGGACAGAAGCGGGTTCAATCCCCAGTTTCTCCAGTTGGTAGTCGAGCAGGATTCGAGTACCGGCTCCGCGTTGGCGGTTGACGTAGGCAAGGTCTGCGCGGGCTAAATCCTCCAA
>DAOUTT010000146.1 GCA_030668545.1 Anaerolineales bacterium
AATTGAGTGGCTGGAGCGAAACCCAGATTGTGCAGCGCTTCTGGTTGGTCGCGCTGCTCGCCGGTATGTTCGGAGTGGCTTTGGCACTCATCTAACATCTAAGGAGGGTGTTGCTATGGAAATCGGAATGCTGTGGTTCGACGATGGCAAGAGCTCAATGAAGGAGAAAGTGAGCCAGGCGGTTAACTTCTATCAGGGTAAGTTCGGCGAGACTCCTACCCATTGCCTGGTACACCCCTCCACATTAGATGGAAAACAGGAAGGGCTGATCTCCGGTGTGAATGTCCGGAAGGCTCGCAATGTTATGCCAAACCACTATTGGATTGGCGTAGATGAGTCTTCCAAGAAATCGCGCAAGAAGAAAAAGGTGAAGCAGAGCGAACCAGCACTCCAGGAAATTGCTGCCTGACGTGTCGGGATGCGTTCCAGGAAGACCGTTGTGAGAGATTGGCAAGGAAAGCGTGTTGTCATCATCGGACTCGCTCGGCAGGGAAAAGCCTTAGCGCAATTCCTGTCACAGAAAGGCGTTGAAGTCGTCGTGAGTGATCAGCAGAGCGCAGAGCAGCTTGGACCAGCAATTAAAGAGCTGGCAGCATATGAGCTGACATACCAACTTGGAAGTCATCCAAGTTCCCTGCTCGAGGGGACGGATGTTCTTTTCCTATCAGGTGGTGTGCCCGGCGATTTACCACTCGCAGTCGAAGCTCGTAAGCGAGGGATCGAGTTGGCCAACGACACACAGCTATTCCTGGAGGCGTGCCGTGCACCTGTGATTGGCATTACTGGTTCTGCAGGAAAGACGACGACCACATCACTTGTTGGCCGAATGGCAGAAATCGCATTCGCAGGCTCGGAAAGGCGCGCTTGGGTTGGCGGCAACATTGGCCGCCCGTTGCTGAATGACCTGGATGAGATCAAATCTGATGATCTCGTTATCATAGAACTTTCATCGTTCCAGCTCGAACTTATGACGATGAGTCCACACATTGCCGCGGTTCTTAATCTGACCCCCGATCATCTCGATCGGCATGGATCTATGGAAGTGTATGCCGCAGCGAAGAAGCGCATTCTCGCCAATCAATTAAAAGATGATATTGCGGTGGTCCGCCATGATGACCCGCTCACCTGGGAGATGCGCAGCTTGGTTCAGGGCAGGATGATTGCTTTCGGCTGGGAACAGCCCGTCGACGAGAAAGAGTCTGCTTATGTACGAGATGGGGTTCTTCGCCTGATGTATGGAGATGTGGAGCGTGAGATCTGTAGCGTGGATAAGGTTGCTCTACGGGGCAGGCACAATCTTATGAACCTTCTCGCTGCGAGTGCGCTCGCTTCGGCGGCCGGGTTACCTATCGAGGCGATGTCTGAAGCGGCCAGTGATTTTCAGGGGGTACCGCATCGCTTGGAGTTCGTGAGGCGGGTACAAGGCGCCGACTGGTACAACGATTCGATCGCAACGACTCCTGATCGCGCATTGACAGCCGTGCGGGCATTTGTTGAACCCAAGGTTCTGCTAGCAGGTGGGCAGGATAAAGATCTCCTCTGGGAGACATTCGCTCGCGAGGTTGTCCGCCGCGTGGATCACCTGATTCTATTTGGCGAGGTAGCAAAAAAAATTGAGCACTATATCAAAGATGCGGCCAAGGATGATACCAAACCGACCCTGGTTATTTGTGAAGGTCTGGCGGACGCGGTTCAGGCGGCTGCAGAGGTTGCTGAAGAGGGGGATGTGGTTGTGCTTTCGCCTGGCGGGACAAGTTTTGACGAGTTTTCGAATTACGAAGTTCGCGGTGAAAAATTCCGCGCCTTGGTGGAGGAATTGTGAGCCGAGCACCAGCTGCAGAACCTAAATTGAGTCAGCGACGTACTCCTCTTGCCGTCGATCCGTGGCTCTTAATCATCACGGGCATCATGATCGCGCTGGGGCTTGTAATGATGTACTCCGCGAGCTGGGATGTATCGTGGCGACTTTATGGGGACAACAACTACATATTAAACCGCCAAATGCTGCACCTGCTCATCGGTTTGGGCGCGATGGCTGTAGCTGCCTGGTTTCCATTGGATTGGCTGCGGAAAATTGCACTGCCTCTAATCATTGTAACGATAGCGATCCTGTTTGCTGTGTTGGTCATAAACTTCGGCGGGGAATACAAACGCGCCTTTCTAGGTGCCTCAGTCCAACCGTCGGAGATGGCGAAGCTGGCGCTCGTTATCTACCTGGCAGTCTGGATGGAATCAAAAGGGGACCGTCTAAGCGAAATGGGCTATGGCTTCTGGCCCATGGTCGTCATCGTCGGCATCATCAGCGGGTTGATCGTCGCTCAGCCCGACCTGAGCGCGGGGTTGACGGTTGGCTTGGTCGCTCTAACGATGTTCTACCTGGCAGGAGCCCGGACGCTACAGACGATAGGGCTCGTGGTTGGTGGAGGTTCGGTTGGTTATTTACTTATCCGCCTTCATTCGACTGGTGCAGAGCGCTGGATACAGTTCAGAGATGGATTGGTGGACATTGAAAAGGCACATTATCACGTCCAGCAATCCCTGCAATCGTTCTACTCGGGCGGCATACTCGGCAGAGGGTTAGGGGCGAGTCGCGGCAAGTTCGGTTTTCTGCCGGCACCGCATACTGACAGTGTTTACGCCGTCATTGGCGAGGAACTTGGATTGATAGGCGCATTGTTGATATTGGCGCTTTTTTGCGTTTTCATGTGGCGAGGTTTTCGGATAGCGGTCGGCACGCAGGATCGGCTGGGTTTGCTCCTCGCCAGCGGTATTACTTTTTGGATTGGAGCGGAGGCTCTAATCAACATGTCGGTTCTACTAGGTCTGCTGCCGTTTGCGGGCAATGCTCTGCCATTCTTCAGCTACGGCGGCTCCAGCCTGGTCACGATATTAACCGGAGTGGGCTTTCTCCTGAACGTATCCCGGCTGGAGAGAGCTGAAACCAAGAAGCGAGGCTATGTTGCGACTTTTAGTGTCAGCCGGAGGGACGGGGGGCGGCGTGTATCCCGCCTTGGCCGTGATCGCCGAGCTCAGCGAGAAAGCTGAAGTGCTCTGGGTTGGAGGGCAGGGAGGCATGGAAGCAGCGCTCGTTAAGCGAGCGGGCATTCCCTTCGAAGCGATCCCTGCAGCCGGACTGCATGGGGTTGGAATACGCAGCCTGCCAGTTAACGCATCCCGTTTGCTCCAGGGCATCCCCGCAGCGAAACGAATTGTCCAACGCTTCCGACCCGATGTGCTCTTTTTTACCGGCGGCTATGTGGGAGTACCTGTGGCGCTTGCGGGTCGACAGCTGCCTAAGACGGTGTTCGTCCCGGATATTGAACCGGCGCTGGCTTTGAGGCTGATCAGCCGTTTTGCCAGGGTGATCAACGTCTCTACGGCGGACTCAGAGAACTTTTATTCCGGGCGAAAGCGAGTCGTCGTAACGGGCTATCCGACGCGTGCAGACTATGTTTTAAGGGGGAAAACCGAAGCGAGGCGGATCTTCGGTTTGGACGAGGGTGCAAGGACCTTGTTGGTCTTTGGCGGCAGCCGGGGGGCGCGCTCGATCAATGAGGCATTATGGGAAATTCTTCCGAACCTACTCGAAATCGCCCAGGTTGTGCATATCACCGGGGAGCTTGACTGGCCAAGGGTGCCATCAGTGATCGAGAAGCTTAATGCGACGTATGTGAGTCGGTATCACCCGCATGCATATTTGCATGAGGAGATGGGGCAAGCCCTAGGAGCAGCGGATTTGGTTGTTTCACGCGCGGGCGCGGCCACGATCGGGGAGTATCCACTCTTTGGGCTGCCGGCGCTGCTCGTCCCATACCCGCACGCTTGGCGATATCAAGAAGTAAATGCGGCATACCTCGAGGATAACGGCGGGGCAATTGTGCTTCGTGATGAAGATCTTCGAAAGACTCTACTGCCGACGGTCAGCGAACTCATGCATGACCCCTCTCGGCTTGAAGAGATGGGGACCGCAATGCGTAGGTTATCGAAGCCGGGTGCGGCGAAGCGGATCGCAGGTGAGATTGAAAATCTGGCGAGGAAGAGAGCGCAGGACGCATGATTAGCATTGTTGTCCTATTCGGGATTCTGATTGTACTCTTTGCCATTATTGGCGCGGTCCGCGGCTGGGCTAAGGAGCTGCTTGTCACAAGCGCCATTATCCTCGCACTTTTCATCATCCAGATTTTGGAAACCCATATTCGACCCTATTACACGGCATTAGTAATGCAGCCGCCGACAACGCAATTCATCATTCGGGCTGGTTTCGTGGGGTTGATGGCATTCTTCGGTTATCAGACACCGCACATTCGCGCCCTGCAGCCAAAGTTGGTGCGCGAGCGGCTCCAGGATGTCCTTCTGGGTCTCGCTCTGGGTGCATTAAACGGATATCTGCTTTTTGGATCGATCTGGTTCTTCCTGCACGATTTAAATTACCCGACGACGTGGATTCAGATGCCTCCAGAGGGATCCGTGCTATACGAGCAGATTTTCAATATTGTCGCTTATCTGCCTCCGGCGATCTTGCCAATTCCACAGCTCTACTTTGCAGTAGGAATTGTGTTCGTCTTCATCATCGTGGTTTTTGTATGAGTCAAAATGTGCATCTCGTTGGGATCGGCGGCGCAGGAATTTCGGCCGTGGCAAAAGTGCTTCAGGGACGAGGATATGCTGTGACGGGTTCAGACCAAGCTCGATCCATTTATGCCGATGCGCTTGAAAAGGATGGCATACGGATCATGTATGGCCACGACGCTGAGAACGTAGTCGGGGCCTCACTAGTCGTCGCCTCATCGGCCATTCCGGATAGCAATGTGGAACTAGTCCGCGCCATGGAATTGGGTATCCCGGTTTTCAGGCGCAACGCGTTCTTGCGGGAACTAACTGCTGAGAGTGAGACTATTGCCGTAGCAGGGACACACGGAAAAACAACGACGACGGCTTTGATCGCCTGGCTTCTAGTGCAGACAGATCGGGATCCAACTTTTATGGTGGGGGGAATGGTGACTGATTTCAAATCAAACGCACGTGTCGGTCAGGGACCGCACTTTGTGATTGAAGCGGATGAATACGATCGAGCTTTCTTGGGATTGCAGCCTAGAGTGGCTGTGGTAACGAACGTTGAGCACGATCATCCGGATTGTTATCCCACCAAAGCGGACTTTCATAACGCGTTTCAATCCTTCGTTGACCAAGTTGAGGATTGCCTAATTATCTGTGCGGATGATGATGGCGCCCAGAGATTAGAGCCAGGATCTGCTCGGAAAGTCACCTATGGTCTTACTAAGGAAGCTGATTGGCGGGCAGAGGAGATTCGTTCGAATCCCGCTGGCGGCTCTGACTTCCTGGTTATTAAAAATGGGGAGACATTGGGTTTAACACGGACGCGCCTGCCTGGTGAGCACAATGTGAAGAACACCCTGGCGGCATTGGCAGTCGTAGATCACCTTGGAGTAGCGTTCAAGCGGGCGAATGAAGCATTGACGGAATTTCATGGGATAGAGCGACGCTTCGAAATTCTGGGCGAAGCGAAAGGCGTAGTGGTTGTCGACGATTATGCACACCATCCTACAGAGATAAGAGCCACGCTGAAGGCGGCCCGTGAGCGTTTCCCAGAGCAAGAAGTGTGGGCGGTTTTTCAACCTCACACCTATTCCCGCATTCGGACCTTGCTGGATGAATTCGCCCAGGCTTTCACCGACGCGGATCGGGTACTTGTCTTGGAAGTCTTTGCAGCCCGAGAAGCAGATGACCCTGCTCTTTCTGGGAAAGTCATCGCTGAGAGTATTGATCACAGTGATATCCGTTTTATCCCGGAGCTAACAGGGGCAGCGCAGGTGCTTTTCGATGAGGTTCGAGAAAAATCCGTTGTGATCACACTAAGTGCAGGAGATGGTAATGAGGTCGGTAGAAACCTGTTGGAAAAACTAAGGGCAAGCGAGGGAGATGAATAGCATGGCTAAGAAGAAAAAGGGCGTCTTTGAAGCCGATAGAAAGATGGAACTCCGTATGCGTCTGGCCGCGAAACAAGCCGCACAACTCGCGTATGCTGGACCAAAGGGGAATCTTCCCCTAGAGGTTCCGGAGCAAGAGCTCT
>DAOUTT010000158.1 GCA_030668545.1 Anaerolineales bacterium
GGTCCCCTCGGGGACGCTCTGCAGCCAGTGATCGATCTGGGGGAACTCGCCCCCGCTGACGTTATATTGTGGCATACGGCTGACGTTGCTGGAGGTCTGGCTGCTCCCGCTGGAGCAGTTGGCCAGGATGCCCAGCACCCAGAGACCCTTGTGCTTCCAGGTGATCTCCCAGGCGCGTTTGAAAATTGCGGATATATCCATGAGTCTGTCCTTTATTAAGAAGTGGTTGCTTATGGGGATACTTTACAACAAAACGAGGGAGTTTACATAGGGTAACTTTCTTATTTACCTGACAAGTAGCCTACGTGGGTTGGTGAAAACCTGATCTTCTATATGGGCACTGTGTGAGGTCGGCACCCATTTAATAAAATGGCCCTAAATCTAGGGCAGCACGACTGTGCCGATGGCGATGCCGCCATCATCGTTGAGCAATTGCAAAGTGTTATCTGTTAAGTCGAAGGCGTAGATCTTGGAAAAATTCTGGAGCAGGACTCTCGTTTCATCAGGGGACCAGATAGGTGCAGATTGATTGTAATCTTGATAGAACACCAGCGGATCGTCAAGATAAGCAATCTGAGCGAATTTTTCCTGGTGCAAATCGAAGGTCCATAAGTAAGTTTTGTCCGCCCAAGCAGAATTGATCGACTGAAGCTGGACGTAGAGAATCCCGTTGCTGTCGGGTAACCAGGCGCCGTCCTCTAAGAAAACTCCTCTTGGCCCTGCGTCTGGGCCAAAGGGTGAGGGATACAAGTGTGGAAAGCAGCCGATGGAAGAGGCGAAACAATCGGTATTAATGACCCCGATCTCTTGTGGATGAGAATTGGTTGTATTGTAGGAGGCTCTTAACTCCATAAGTGTTCCATCGGAGCTGAACCGGCCCAGGGTGAGGTCAGGGTCAAACTCCTGACAGGAGACGACCGGCTCGGAAGGGTCGTTGAGATCTACAACGCAGCGATTGATTGGCCGGGCGCGGTGATTGAGGATCAGTGTATCGGCACCCAGCCAGGAAGGTCTAAACCCTTTGGATAACTCGTTATTAAAGGGGAGTTGAAGGGAGGTCGTGACAGAAGGGTCCTCAAGCGAGAACAAGTGCCACGTGGTTTGATCCTCGTCGCAGACATACGCGAACCATTCCGGTCCAATCGCAAGGGCGTCTTCTCCTATGGTGGTGATACTCTTGCATGGCGGGTCGTAACCAAATACCTGTCTCGTTTGAACATCAATCCAATATATTTCCCTTAGATCTAGGGCATCGCTCAATGTGAAAGCAATGAACCGATCCGTGGTAGGTGATAAATAAAAGATGGCTGGCGATTCTAGGTTAAGATTTCCGTTATATTCAATTTCGAATAGTCTTCCGCGAGTTCCAGACCAGGTCAGGTAATCAAAGATCGGGGGGTAATCGCTTTTAGAATAGCCTAAGTCTCCTCCGGGAACGACCAAGGTCACCTGTTCTGAGGGGATCTCATCTTCAGTCCAATCAATGTTGATTGAAAATGAGTTCTCTTCGATTAGCCAATCGGGCGGTTCGAGGGTTGGAGGTAGTGTATCAGTGGGAGTTGCAGATATTGGCGAAGGTTCAGTGGTGTGTGTCGCGGATAGAACAGGTGGCGGGTTTATTGTTATCGTGGGAGTTCTCGGCGCAGTGGAGGATGAGCAAGCGGCGGCAAGAACGAGGATGCAGAATATATATGGCAGCGCGAACCAACGTAGGAAGGGTCGCAATCTTGACAGTTTAGTATGAGTAGAAGTTCTCCTGGCTTCCATTATGTCGTAGATTAATCCATCGTAGTAGTAATGAATAGTCGGCCTGTATTTTCGTTACCGCTTGTCAAGGATACTCTATCCCATGAATCTATAAAGGTGTCCCACTTGACTTCCTCATTTTCATTCGTATAGGGATTGTAAAACTTTACCATTCCGTCCTTCTTGGCTTCGGTAATCCTGATCCAATGCGCAATCTCACCATTAACTGAGACATCCCCATTCTTAATGGCGACAAGTGCTATTACTGACTGATTGCTATTAAGAGATCTAATCATATTCCAGTAATTGCTATCCGTCTTTACAGCAATATCAAATGCCTCGAAAAATTCCTTAAGATTGGCGCTTGAAGTGGTCTCTCCGCTCAGAAGAGCCGTTTTCATATCCTCGCTAAACTCAATCCACCGTCTGAATCCTTCCTCTAAGGATACATTGAGGTACTCCATCACGGCCAGCGGGCCACAGAGGTTCGTGTGGCGTGAAAGGTAATCTGGGATCTCCGCTTCCGACAACCCAATCTTGAGCAGGATAGCCTTCAGATTGAGGAATTGGGCTTCGCCGTAGGTGTGGTATTTAATCCATCCATCGGCGAGATTACCATACCCAAAGGTCGGGTCAGCAAATCCTCCGGGGATGCCCCCGGAAGGATCCCAGTGCTTGACCTCGGGCGCCAGATATTTATTCGGGATCCAACCCCAATAAGGCTCGTCTTTATAGGTCCACGACACATGGTAATAGATCACATCCTTCCCGGTATCGTCGACGCCAAGCTGGTAGCGGCCGTCCCATTGAACCTTTTCCCCGCCCGGTACGCCTAAAAAGTTCTTTGAGACGTTGCCGGAACCAGGGTTGGGATTCTCGAGCAGGTAGTGCCCATGAGGGCGGATGACATACAGTGAAATTGGATAGGAACCAACCGATGTGGTCGACTCAGGTTTCCAGGAAGCATTACCTAAAACGTGAACCTTAAGATCCTCTTGGCTCAAGTGAAGTGCGTTCGATAGGATGTCCCAAGTTCGATCGGTTATCTCACCTGTGAGACTCTCGGGATTCATGAGGATGAGCTGAAGCACGCGCAACGTCTCCTCATCCAATAGGTGTTGTTGATAGAATGAATCGGGCATGCCTCCACTGGTGTACCATTTCGGTGGCTTGAATAGTGTGCCGACATCATCCTGAATAAAGAGCCCTTCGATACCATCACCTAATCCGCCCTGTCGAATCGTCAATTTGCGGATTTCGGACCAGAATGCTTCAAGCCTCTGTTTTTCTGCGGCAATGTATGCTGCCCGCTCTGCGGGGGTAAAGTAATGCAGCCAACGTGCCATCGCATCTGATCTGGATGTGTCGGCGCTTGAATCATCATCGGTTGCAGGTTCAGGAATATGCACCGGGGTTTTAAGGTAGCCACTGTTCACCCAACCTGTAATGAGACCTTTGATTGGATCTTGATAGCGGACTTCGTACCAGATCGCTCCCGATGCTAATACTTGTGAGTGGCCCGTCCAGATGATCTCGGCACCTTCGGTGGCAGTGGTCAGGAAACCTGAATCCGTGCCAGCTGTAGGTCGGATATGCAATGGCGCTGTCGTAATCATTAGTTTCGGGTGCGGCATTGAGGCGCGGATGTCGTACATTTCATCGACGATGTCGATCTCAGATTTTGTTGGAGTGTTTAGCTCAGGGACGCGCGACCAATGGTAGCCGATGAGAACCTGCTCCTCGATGATCTTCTCCTCCGGGATCCGCTCGAAACCTACGTTGACCCACCGCTCTTCATAGACTCGCTTCACCACCGTCTTGTACTCGGTGTACTCCTCATGTTCCCATTTCGACTCCCAGTGTTTTCCATTGGGAACCTTCCGTGTGCCATAGATCGGCACTCGCAGGTTGCGATACACCGGGGTGCGCTTGTAGCCATAGACCGGGGTTCGCCGGCGTGAGTATCCCCAACGCGTGCGAACCAATCGGGTGCGGTAATACTTCACGTAGCGCTTGGTTCTATAACCATCAAGGATCCTCTTGTTGCGGTAGCCCCTGATGTAGCGCTCAGATTTGTAATCCGTGACCCAGCGGCCGTTGTCAACCAGGATCCGTTTTGTATAAGGGATCTTTTTGGTAGTAGTGCCTACCTGTACCCTCTGCAGCTCTTTCTTCGGCACTTCGTGGTAGACGATCTCAGTGCGGGTGCTGGTCTCGTTTACCGCTGCACCCTTCAACCACTTCATACCCGCAGGCGCTGCGTAGGGTGGGTTCATGCCGATATACGGTGCGGCCGTTCCGCTGCCCGCTTCCGCGATGAGCATGCCGCCAACACCTCTACGTTTGACGTCCGAAAGCATGCTGGGTGCCAGGGCTAGTATGGCCATCATGGTCGCCGCCAGGGCGGCCCAGGGGGCGTAGTCAGGGCTGAGCGGAGCGGGGGGTGCTTCTGCCACTGCCACGCCGCTGTTACCTTGCAGCGCCCATAAGTCCAAGAAGTCATCAAGAGGCACCATACGCTCGCCCAGCAGGGGATCGCTGTAAGCAACCCAGGTGTCGTCGGGCGAGATGCCGGTCAATGCCACGAAATGGCCGGGCTCGTCGGAGCCGTTGGCGCCCAGGTCGATCACCACAGGTCGGCCAGCGGCGAGTTGGGCTAGCAGATCATCGACCACCCAATTGTGGAAGCTGACGGAACCGCTATAACCGAATGCCTGTGCCGCATGCGCCAGCTCCTCAACGCCGGTTCCGAAGTCGTACATCATGTCCTGGTCTTGCAGGAAGCCCAGGAGCGAGTTTGAAGTTGGGGCTGAACCATCGATTCCATCCAGCGCCATGCCTAACGCCTGCACACCGCAGGAGACATCGCCCGCTGTCTGGTAGCGCATGGGGATGGAGAGGCTTGTGAAGTCAGGAATCGAATCCGTGCTTTCAATTTCTGATTGTGACGAGACCAATGGCGCTTCGACACGACGCGGCAAGGGCATGGGAACGGCGAAGTCGAGCGGCACGAGCGCACCACTCTCTGCTGCCGCCAGTGAAGCATCGCCGCTGGTCGAATCAGTGCGGATTTCTACCGAGATCGGCGGCTCAAGGAGGCAGGTCGGATCGCCATCGCCGCAGTCTGCGTGCACCGGGAGTGCGAGAACGAAAAGCGCGGCGAACAACGCCGCTACAGTCAAAGCACGGATAAACTTCATGACTGGTCCCTCCTTAAAGGAAGAAATCCCCACTAGTACCAGAGAGCTATATAGTCTACCTTAGCATGATTCACCAGAAGATGTCAAATGTTGTGACCGGTTTTGACTGGATTTGGATGTTTTTGGGTGTATTTGAAGGTTGATGTTATCGGGCTCTGTTGGGCGTGGATCCCTATTAAAAATGAAAATAGGCTATCCGAAAAGGCCAGCCCCGACAGGATCTGATGTTTTAAAAAGTGGATTGTGATTCAGCTACGCTTTATCGGCGATGACCCACGCGGCGTGGTTCTCGCGCTCGACGGCGGCATCTGCGCCCATTCCCGCCAACCTCTCGGCAATGCGTTCGGCGCGCACGAAGTGGCTGCGCATAAGCGCAATTTTCTCAGCGATGGCGATGAGCTTGACCGCGAAGCGATCGATATCCGGCTCCTCGATCACCAAACGCCCGCCAGGCGCAAGCACGCGCCAGAACTCGGCCAGGCTTGATCCCTGGTCGGTGAGATGGTGGTAGGCGTCGACGACGATGATGCGCTCGAAACTCCCATCAGGGAAGGGTAAGACCTCGGTGTGACTCCCGACCGCGTCGAAGCCGCCTTTATCATTAGCCTGCTTAA
>DAOUTT010000055.1 GCA_030668545.1 Anaerolineales bacterium
CACGGGAATTGTCGTTCCTTCGAAAAGGGTTGTCTTGAGTTTCCCCACTCCAGGCAGTGTGGATGTAATCATGGTTGACGAGGGGGAGATGGTTGAGACGGGACAAACCCTGGTGGCTCTAAAGGGGAGAGAACAGGCTCATGCTGCGTTGGAGACTGCTCGCTTAGAACTCATCCTCGCAAACCAAAGCCTGGATGAGGTGCAGCGCACATCTGCCCTTGTCAGTGCGCAGACGCAGCTTTCCTTTGCGAATGCCCAGGATGCGCTTGAAGATGCAGAGTATAACTGGCAAGTCCAGCAGGAAGGATATCGCGCCAGCCAATCCACGATCGACTCTGCACAAGCAGCCCTCGTGCTTGCGGAAGAGGAGGTTGATCAAGCAAAAGGCAATTACGACCATTACTCTGGTCGGTCTGAGGAAGACGCCCAACGGGCGATGGCGTTGATCGCCCTATCTTCTGCACGCAGTTCCCGCGATGCCGCACTCAGAAGGCTCAACTGGTATTTGGGATATCCAGATGAGACAGAGCAATCCATTCTCGATGCCAAGCTTTCTATAACCGAGGCGGAACTCGGCGTTGCTGAACAGAATTGGGAAAGAGTTAAGGATGGGCCGGATCCCGAAACCCTCGAGAAAGTGGAAGCGCGGGTAGCCGCTGCGCAGGCTCATGTAAAAGCGGCTGAGGCCGCCCTCTCTTTGCTCATTTTGGAAGCACCTTTCGCCGGGACGGTCAGTGATGTGTACCCACAAGAAAAGGAGTGGGTCGCTCCTGGACAGCCTCTGGTTGTTATGGCAGATTTGCAAACTCTATGGGTGGAGACTACGGACCTGAACGAGATCGATGCGGCGCAAATTGATATTGGCGACTTCGCAACCACCACTTTTGACGCGTTGCCAGATATTGTAGTTGATGGTCAGGTCGTTTATATCGCCAGTAAATCAGATGAGGGTTCGGGTGTGAATTATAAAGTGATAATTGAGCTGAATGAAGTTCCGGAGAAAGTCAGGTGGGGGATGACAGCATTTGTCGATATCGAAATTGAGCGTTGATCGCGGTGGGGAGATCATGACCACGTTTAATTCCCACGATGAGGGTTGAAGATGGATGCTGCTAAAGAATGGCTAATTGAAGCTAACGACTTAGTGCGGGTATATGGTGATGGAGAGGAGATCCGTGCGCTTGACGGGGTCGATTTACGGGTCAAGCATGGAGAACTTCTGGCGATCATGGGACCGAGTGGCAGCGGAAAAAGTACGCTCCTCAATGTCCTCGGTGCGCTCGATAAGCCCACGAGAGGGTCGTTTTTCATTGGCGGCCAGGATATGGCGAAGATCGAGAATTAAGCCGCTTTCCGCGCAAACACCGTAGGTTTCATTTTTCAATTGCATAACTTACTTCCTACGCTGACAGCACTTGAAAACCTCGAAGTGCCTAGTTGGCCGTCTGACCGCATCGGAGAGCAGAGCGCGGGCAGAGGAACTTCTGGAATTAGTAGATTTAGCGGATCGTCGAAACCACTTACCTAATTAACTTTCTGGAGGTCAACGTCAACGTGTTGCCGTTGCTCGCGCGCTGGCGAATAATCCACCGCTCGTGCTTGCTGATGAACCCACAGGCAATCTGGATAGCGCCGCCGGGCACGATTTAATGGAGCTAATACGCGAATTGAATCTCAGCTAAGGGGTGACTGTCGTACTTGTCACGCATGACCTCGCCGTTGCGCGCGAAACGAGCCGCATCCTGGTAATGGAGGATGGCAAGATCGTTCGTGAGGACGTAGTTGGGTCGCCGCTCGAGGAAGACCTTAAAGTCTGGGCGCACACGGACCTAGGATGACGGATCGTATCCGGAGCGGGAGGCAAGCTTGAAGGCTTCGACGTTTCTGACGAGCAGTTAGAAGAGATTCGTTCGCTGCTCCGGCAAACAGGCGAGCCTACCTAAGACAATCATCTGTTACCGAGTGCAATCGGGAATTGGTCCCTGTTGGGTTGCTCATCTTGCATAGAAAACCTAAAATCACAACTCGAAGTTTATGTGATTATTCATGCTGTCAAGGAGTAATCGTCTATGGCTAAACATTTCGTGCTCGTCGCCGGAAACATCGGGTCGGGAAAAACGTCCCTCACAGAGCGACTGGGGGAACGGTTAGGTTGGGGTACTGCGTACGAATCTGTGGTTGATAATCCCTACCTCGCTGATTTCTACGCTGATATGGCAGTCTGGGCTTTCCACCTTAATGTCTTTTTCCTTGGCCACCGTGCAGACCAGCATTTAGCTCTGGCCGACTCTGCTGCTTCGACGATTATCGACCGCTCAATATACGAGGACGCGGAGATCTTCGCCCGGGCTGCGCTAAGATTAGGGACACTTTCGGATCGCGACTATGAGAACTACCGCAAAGTCTTCGACCTCATCGTGGGGAAACTACCTTCCCCGGACCTTCTGATTCATCTGAAGGCGCCCGTGCCTGTCCTGATGGGGCGTATCCAGCAGCGGGCCAGGGATATGGAATTGGGGATCACCCAGGAATACCTTGAGCTGCTCGATTCTCTATATGTGGAATGGATCAACCGCTTCGATATCTGCCCGGTGCTGACGATTCGCACGGACGATCTCGATTTTGTCCACCAACCGCGGCATCTTGACATCGTGATCAACCGCATCCATGACAAGTTAACCGGAAAAGAGGAACTCCAGTTTCCTGATGATTAATCCTTGAGTTTTCTGGAATTTCGATCCAGAAAGTTCTTTTCACCCCCCCAACGACTTTACAGCCTTTTTACATACCCGACATGATCCTTTCGCGCACTTCCTTGAAAATATGAGTGTATTCAAAATTGAAGGAGGTTAGCGATGTTTACAAAATTTACGAGGATCATTCTGGTGACCGCTGCTCTTACTTTAGGATTCGTCGGCGTTGCCTATGCTGAAGGCGATGCACCGGACAACCAGACCCGAGTTGCAGGGGTTATTCTCAACGTGGATTTCCCCGGAAATACGTTCGCTGTGCGCACGCTCAGTGGAACCGATGTGCATGTGCATGTCACGGGTAATACCGAGTATCGCAGCCGCGACGGCTCTGTTCAAGAGTTTGAAGATTTGGTTGTTGACATGCGCACCATCGTCGTCGGCCAGGAGCGTGGTGACGGGACAATAAACGCCTCAGTAGTCTTCGCGGCCACTCCCGAAGAGCTGCCCGGCATCATGCGCTTGAAAGGCGAGGTGGGTGGTGTTGGTGGTGATAACTTTACTCTCCGCACGGAGGATGGGCGCAGTCTGACAATCAACATCATCGAGCGCACTCGCTTCCGCAGCCGTAATGGGGAAGTGACCAAGCTGAGTGATCTGGAGCCGGGAATGGTCGCCCTCGTAACTGCTGTGGATTCAGAAGATAACGGCATCGTCGCCCTCGTTGTGGCGGCAGGGATTCCAGGCGGAGATATTCGTGACCGCATTTTCCGCACCACAGGTGAGATTACGGGGGTCGTCCCTGGGCAGGATACCTTCACCGTTCAATCAAATGAAGGCGAAAATATCACTTTCGTCACCGGCGAGCGGACGAAGTTCAGGAGCCGCGATGGATCGGTAACCGGGATCCATGATCTTAAGCGGGGGATGCTCACTATGGTGGGCGCGATTAAGATGGAAGATGGAACCAATCAAGCTCTGGTCGTGCTGGCTGGGAATCCTGAAGACCGCCCTGAGCGTCCCAATGTCGTCAACGCTTCTGGGAAAATCGTCTCGCTTGGGGGAAATTCCCTTACGATCGAGACTCGTT
Organism: Anaerolineales bacterium; assembly: GCA_030668545.1. Lineage (GTDB taxonomy): Bacteria > Chloroflexota > Anaerolineae > Anaerolineales > E44-bin32 > E44-bin32. The sequence continues at coordinate 3,781 of DAOUTT010000055.1, forward strand.
CCGGAGAACAGAAAAGTTTTTCCGTGGATGGTTCGACTAAATACAAATCTCGAGATGGAAGTGTAAATAGCTTCGGTGATCTTGAGGTGGGTATGATCGCAATTGTCGCGGGAAGGGATCTCGGTAATGGCGAATTGCTCGCCGTAGTCGTGGGCGCGGGTAAGGTCCCGGCAGAGAGGCCTGAGCGGTTGGACGATGTTTCCCCGGATGTGCTGCGGGATCGTCCCCCGGTCTCGCGGACGAGTTAGCGACAAAATCCAAAATTGGCTTTGCGCAGCTTGTTATTACGAAGATCCTGTGGGTGTAGACACACAGGATCATTTTTTTGTGAGAGAGACGCTGCAATAACAACTGTGTGCTGAGGTGAACCATCTGGAACGATTGCTCGCCTTGCTTCTCAGCCCCTTTTCGATAGGGATTGTCTAGAGCATCACGCCTTAAAGCCAGTGTTGGGAGTAAGGGTTTGCCCCTAGATCTTCTTCCAGACATCCATGATATGCAGCGCGTCAACATCCATATCTTGGGGGCTTTCACACAGGACCCGTCCCCCGCAATTAAATGCGTTGAGCGCCCGGAGTAGAGCATCGAGATTGAAATCCGAATCTTTGAGCATCAGGTGATTTCTTTCACCCTTTGGGCCGAACTCAATACCAGAAAGGTGGCAGTGGAGGCGGGTGAGAGCATGCTTCCCAAGGTAGCCCTCATAGCGCTCAAGAATTTCTACCCATTCAGCGTAGGAATTGATCGAGCCGTCACCTGCTCGTGCATGCAGGTGAGCAAAATCAAGACAGGGCTCGACGCCTTCGATCTCTTTCGATAATACGAGCGTGTCATCGAGTGATCCTAATAGGGCGCCCTTACCCATCGTCTCAGGTCGCAGCACAACCAGATTCCCCTGATTGCGTAGTTCATCTACACAACCCCGCAACCTCTGGATGGCAAGGGGTAGGACATCCTCAGGAGGTTGACCGAAGTAGGAGCCAGGATGAAAAACGATATCCGTCGCTCCAGCGAGGTTCCCATAGAAGGCGGCATCCATAAGGCGTTTCCGACCCTTTGGCCACTCCTCCTTATCGGCATTTAAGTTAATGTAGTATGGCGCGTGTACGCTGAGGTGCATTCCCAGTTCGTCAGCGGTTTTCTTAATTGCCGCGCAAGTTTTCTCAGAAACTCTCACAGAGCGGACCCAACCGATCTCGAACGCAAGGAGTTCAAGTTTAGCAAGATGACGGATCGTGCCGATGGTCCCTCCAGGTTTCTTGGGGGTAGAGCGGGGTGTTCCGACGGTTCCAAATACAAAATCTGTAAATGCCAAAGTTATCCATCCTTAATTGATCTTAGGCGAGTCGGTATACAGTGGGCGATTTCGGTATCCAATTGGATGTATGGAGACCAAAAAGGTTCTTTTCAGGGAAGGATATGCTTCCGTGTAAGGGGGTAATTACTCTTTTTCTTTCCGGAGCGATCCGGTTTTCGGAGTCTGCTCGCGCGGTATGGAGAAACTGAACGTGCTCCCCTCATCCTCCTTGCTCGTAACCCAAATTCGACCACCGTGCTGCTCGACTACTGTTTTGGCGAGAGCCAGACCGAGACCCGTACCATCGATAGGATTATTCGGATCCATTACCGTAACCCGCCCGCGGAAGAGGTGATCGAATACACGGGGTATTTCGTCCTCGGGGATGCCCGGCCCGTCATCGATTACGCTGATAATTACTTCATCCCCATCCCAGCGAACCTTTATCTCGATCCGCGCTCCATCGCCACAGTATTTTATCGCGTTGCTAAGGAGATTCGTCATGACTGAGCTCAAGCGGCTAGCATGGCCCACGATCAACAGCGTTTCATCGGGCGCTTCGTAAATTACCGTTTGTTTCTTGGCATCGAAGAGAGGTTGTAAATCCTTGATTGTGTTACGGATTAAATCGTGAAGCTGAAAGGGCTCATAGGCGATGTTAGACGTTGACTCCACGCGGATCGTTTCCAGCAAACCGCTTATGAGGTTTGTCATGCTGTCGGTTGCGCGCTGCATCATGTTAAGCGCCTTGCGCTGCTGGTCGCTCAATTCGGCATCATTAAGCAAATCTGCCCCCAGACGGATTGCGTTGAGTGGGTTCTTTAAATCATGGGCGGCGGTGCCAAGAAGTTGAGAGCGCATTCGATCGATCTGTTTAAGTGCAGTGATATCCTGCATAACCGCAACCCGTCCGACTCCAGTGATTTCACTGATCGTTGCATAGAGAACTCGTTCTGTAGGTGTCGTCACTTCGATACTTGTTGGAAAGGTGATCTCATCGTCCATTAGAAGGTCACCAAGCGGGTGATCGACGAAAATCTCAGATGCGAAGCGATCTTTTGCTAGGTCAGGATTAATCCGAAAGACTTGTCCTGCAGTTTGATTTACCAGGATGATGCGACCGCTGATATCCGTCAAAACTACAGCATCTGCTGTTTCCACCAAAGTAGCTTCAAGGCGCGAGCGCTCATCCGCCACACCACGGAACAATCCTGCATTCTCGAGGGAAACGGCAGCCCAGGAAGAAACCGAAGTTAGTAGTTGCTGGTCTGTTTCTGTAAATGCGCCGCGAGGGTGATTGATGGCTTGGATCGCTCCCATGACCTCGCCTCGCTGTTGAAGTGGAACGCAAAGTACAGATGTGGTCAGGATGCCAGTTTGGCCGTCGATAGCGCTTTGATATAGGGGGTTTGTGCGAACATCATTCACAATCAAGGGGCTATTATTGCGAGTGACCCATCCAGCGATTCCCTCTTCCAGTCGAATGGCCACATCTCGAAGTCTCATCCGCGCGCCACCGCTGGCTTTTAACATCAATCTCTCTTTATCGTCATCGAGTAGGAAGAGAACGACCGCTTCTGCTTTCAAGAGATTTTGGGATTGCTCCATCGCTTTTTGGAGAGCGACTTCCAAGTCAAGTGTGGAGGTCATCTCCTTGCCGATAACACTTAATTCGTGTAACTGGCTGGCTCGGGCTTCTGCTGTTTCGAAGTGGATCGCATCCTGAATCCCGACAGTCCCGATATTGATAATCGCCTGAGCGAGTTCCAGCTCCTGCTCATCTAAATCGTGCCCTCCCTTGTTGTAGAGAAGGCGGACTAACCCAAGAGTTTCTTTGCGCGTGGCTAGTGGAAAAATCGCTGCGGTGGAGATCCCTTCCGCTTCAAGCATTGCGATATCTTTCGCGGATCCCGAAGGCGGTGTGAGGCTTATGATCTCGGGTTTGAGTTCTTTTTGCACCTTCTGGTGGACCGGGTAATCCGGCATTTTATCTGCCACAAGAGAAACCACAGTTTGCTGCATCGATTTCCCAAGCTGTTGCCGGAAACGGTATGTCTCACCCTTGCCTTCATCGAAGGCGAATATTTCACAAGTATCGGCTGATGTCGCTTTTAACAGGTGAGCTGCGGTTTGCTTGATTGCTTCTTGCCGGTCCAGTGTGCCGGTGATGGCATGGCTGGCCTGGTAAAGCAGAGAAAGCTTATGTAGCAGGAAGCTCTGGCTTGTGGTTTGTTGGGCTAGGGTAAAAATCTCTGCTGCCCGCGAGGCCAGGACTTCCAGCGTTTCTAGATCTTTTTCGATATACGGATCGGGTTGATCTTTTGCGGCAAAAAGCAAGCCGATGATCTTGTCGTCGCTCAAGCAAGGCGCACAGGCGACGGTGCCGGGGGCAAGGGGTAAGCCGAGTGATCCGCTATCGCCATTCGTGGAAATTGCGCGCTTCGAAGAGAAGACTTCCAGTAAGAGAGGGTGGTCGGAGCTGAGTGCAACCCGACCGAGGTCGCGCAAGGGCAGACCGTGAGCGATGCGAGGTGTATATCCCGCGTCCGTTTTATCGACATCAAAAAGTGCGGCTCGGTCTGCAGAGACCAATTCGCACGTAAGGAGAAGCAGGCTGGTCAGAGCCTGCATAGGGTTGTTGATATCGAAAGAACTCGTGGCTGCTTGATAAAGATTTCCGCGCAGTTCTGTTGATTCCATGTGTTGGCGCCCTGAGAAGTAAATTTAGGTTGGAATGACTCGACATCACGAATTATGGCATAGATCAACCCACCCTGCAATGAACAAAAAGTTCTATCGGCGGTGGCGGCGTATCACTATTGAGCTGGGTACGGACTAAAGGAGCGATGTGATTTTAATGATTAGCGGGGGGCTAAGAATGAGAAGCCCCACGAGAATGGCGACAAGTGAGGAAATCAAGACTGCTGCTGCACCGACATCTTTTCCAACCCGTGCAAGCGGGTGAATCTCGGGGCTTGCCAGGTCGACGATGGCCTCGAGCGCTGTGTTTAGAAATTCCGAGACCCAGACTAATCCAATCGTAATAAGGAGTATTGCCCCAGAGAGTTTGTCTAGACCCACCCATATTGCGACAGTAAAAACAAGTATTGTAGCCACGGCGTGAAGCCAGGCATTTCGCTGAGTGCGAACAACGTACAGCCAGCCTGCAAATGCGTGCTGGAAGGAGGCAAGACGGGATTGGGCTCTCTTGGGAGATGTCATCCGTTTCATTCCAGTGATTGGATCGTGATTCCAAATTGGTCCAGAATTCGTTCTTGATGAGCCCACATCCGATCCTTTTCCTGCGGGAGAATGTGGTCAAATCCTAGCAAATGCAATGTGCCATGTACGGTTAGCAACATCAGCTCGTTGTTGATTGCGTGTTCTGCGCGCTTGGCCTGCTCTTCTGCTATCGGCACGGAAATGATGATGTCACCGAAATACATCATGTTAAGATCCGGGTCAACGGTGCCGTCGGGGAAAGAGAGCACGTCTGTGGGAATGTCTTTGCCGGAGAAATCTCGGTTTAACGTCTGTATCTGTTCTTCATCAGCAAGGACGATTGTGAGAGCGCCGCTTTCAGCCTTCTCTCCAGCCAACGCGGCTAGCGCTGCACGTTCTACATCAGATGCGTATTCACTGAATTCGTTGTTGGATTTAACATGAACCAGATGGGTCATGAGGGTTCCATCTATGTGGATTGCACAGGCTGCGTATCTTCCTGGCTTTGATTGTTCTCCGAAGGTGATTTTGGGTACTGGATTCGCGGGTGATAGATGTTTGTAAGTGTTTTCACGAAGGATCGCCGTATGGTAGCTAGATCCCGCAAAGTGAGATCCGTCTTGTCAAGTTGTTTTTCTTCCATGCGGTTGCTGATTATCCACTGAACGATCTCATTGATCTCTTCTTCACTTTGGGGTTTCTTGGCCCGAACGGCAGCTTCCGCGCCATCGGCGAGCATAAGCAACGCTGTCTCTCGAGAACGTGGAACAGGTCCTTTGTAGGTGTAGTCTCGCTTATCCACTTTTTCAGCATCTCCACCGATGGCTTCGAGTGCTTCGCGATACTGGAAGGAGGCTCTCAGTGTTCCATGATGTTCGGCGATGAAAGCTTGGATGCTCTGCGGGATACGATGTTTGCGCGCCAGAGACAAGCCTTCGGGGACGTGGGAAAGGATGATGTTGGCGCTTGTTTTCGGGTCTAGCTGCTCGTGGATGTTCTGTCCGGGCACTTGATTCTCAATGAAGAATTGTGGATGAAGGGATTTCCCTACGTCATGATATTGAGCGCCAACCCGGGTGAGCAGGGGGTTCACTCCAATCTCGCGTGCGGCTTGTTCCGCCAGATTTGCTACTTGAAGACTATGTTGGTAGGTGCCAGGGGCATCGCGCAGGACTTGTTGTAAAAGCGGATGGTCCGGTCTAGAGAGTTCAAGCAGCTGCAGATTCGTAGTGATGCCTAAAAGATTGCCAATGATAAGGAGTAAACCAAAGCCAAGGCTGGCAGAAAGTATACCGCTGACGAGCGAAACTACTAA
>DAOUTT010000214.1 GCA_030668545.1 Anaerolineales bacterium
AATCTTGGCCTCGCGATCCTATACGATGTCTTGAATCGCGAAACAGATATCCTCGCTGAGCGAGTTTATGCTCCCTGGCCGGACATGGAAGCCGCAATGCGTCAGTCTGGGCTTCCCTTGTACTCTTTGGAGACAAAGCACCCGGTTTCCGAGTTCGACATCCTCGGGTTCTCACTTCCTTACGAAACCCTTTATACAAACGCCCTAAATCTCATCGATCTCGCTGGGATTCCAATCTTCGCAGCGAAACGCCAACGAGATGACCCAGTCGTGATCGCTGGAGGTCACGCAGCGCTCAACCCGGAACCGATGGCCGCGTTCTTTGATGCATTTGTGATCGGCGAGGGTGAAGAAGCTATTCTAGAGATCGCTCGTTGTGTTCAATCTTGGAAAGCCAGCGGACATCCACGAGAAGAACTTCACCTCGAACTCGCCAGGATCTGGGGCGTCTATGTTCCCAGTCTATATCAGCCCCATTATTCGGACGATGGGATCATCTCCCGGGTCGAACCCCTCCATGAAGATGCGCCCTACCCGATTCTAAAGCGCATCGTTGGGAAGATGCCCAAACCCACCACGCACTTCATCGTGCCCTTCATCGACGTTACGCACAACCGCATACCCATCGAGATCATGCGCGGCTGCACGCGCGGATGCCGTTTCTGTCAGGCCGGCATGATCACACGCCCTGTTCGCGAACGCCCCATCACAGAAGTCCTTAACGCCATTCAGGAGGCGACCAGTATCACCGGCATCGATGAGGTCGGCCTTCTCTCGCTGTCCTCTTCTGACTATACGCAGATTTTGCCTTTAGTGCGTGCTGTGAATGAGCGCTTTGGAGAGCAGCAGATAAAAATCTCGCTCCCCTCTCTGCGCATCGAGACGGTTTCCGTCGAGCTGATGGACCTGCTGCATGGGCACTCATCGCGATCAGGTTTCACACTGGCTCCTGAAGCTGCAACAGAACACATGCGCGAGATTATCAATAAGCCTGTCGATACAGAGCTGCTCCTGGAAACCGTGCGTGAGATCTACAGCCGGGGATGGCACACGATAAAGCTGTATTTCATGATCGGCCACCCATCCGAAACGCTGGAGGACGTCCAGGCAATTGCCAAACTATGTAAGACGATCCTGGCCGAAGGTCGGAAGATTATGGGTAAAAGGGCTAAAGTTAACGCGGGCGTCAGCACCTTTATTCCTAAACCACACACACCATTCCAATGGACCCCATGTGATACAACAGAGCAAATCGTGATGAAACAAGATCTTCTAAAAAAGGAGCTCCGCGGTAAAGGGCTGAAATTAAACTGGAATGAGCCCGGGGAGACGATGCTCGAATCATGGCTCTCCCGCGGGGACCGAAGGATGAGTGAGGCAATCTATCTCGCCTGGAAAAACGGGGCGAAATTCGATGCCTGGCACGAACACTTCGATTTCAACCTTTGGCTTCAAGCTTTCGAAGCTGCTGATCTGGATCCCGCGTTTTACAGCCACCGCGAACGCCCGATTGACGAGACCCTTCCCTGGGATCACATAGACGCCGCGGTTAAGAAGCAGTTCTTGACTGAAGATTATCTTTTGAGCCAACAGGGGAAAACACGTGTGGATTGCCGTGAACGTTGCTTCGCCTGTGGGATTCTGCCGAAGTACGCTGGCCTACGCCGGGAGAATCCAGGCGAGGGCTGGAAATGCCCCGAGGTCCGTTCACCAGCTCACACATCACCTGAAAGCCCATCACTCATCGGGACAAAACAAGATGGCGAATGACGACCGCTATCGTTATCGGATTACTTTTACGAAGGATGAGGCACAGCGTTTTACAAGCCACCTCGACCTTCACCGAGCCTGGGGGCGGCTTCTACGCCGAGCCGGGCTCCCACTTCTGTACTCAAAGGGATTCAACCCCCGGCCGCGCATTCAACTGAGCACGGCCCTGCCCCTCGGGTGTACAAGCGAACACGAACTGGCGGATATCTGGCTCACAGAAGAAATTCCTTACGATGAGATACAGGAACGGCTGCAGCATTCTGCACCGCCCGGGACCAGGATCCTCACAGTTGAATTCGCTGCCTTGAACGAACCTGCTCTCCCCAGTCAAATCGATGCCGTCTCGTATATTGTTCAGATCGATGCAGATCTAATAGAAGAAGAGCTCTCAAGCGCTATTCATGACCTTCTCTTAATCAAGGTAATAGAGCGGGAGCGCAGGGGAAAGACATATGACCTCCGACCGCTCATTCATGAATTAGAGATCTCGAGTGACGGGATGGAACACCCATCCATCAGGATGAAACTGGCTGCGAAAGAAGGCGCTACGGGGCGGCCGGAAGAAGTCCTTTTGGCCTTAGATCTTGATCCCTCAATGGCCAAGATCCATAGGATTCATCTGCACATGGTTCAGACATAACTAATAATGGGATCAAGAAGCAGAGTTTCCGGACGCAGGTTTAACCTCCCCAGCAACGCCCTTCCCCATCTTTAAGGATGAGATTGCTTCGTCACTTCGTTCCTCGCAATGACAAGTGCGGGAAGAGTACTTCACCGCGCAATGTCATTTCGAGCGCAGCGAGAAATCCCTATGATGTCGCTCTTGCTAGCTCCATCTCCGAAACCGAATATAGCCCCTTACTGTCATTGCGAGCCCATTCGGCTTCGCTCCCCACTCCCTTCGGTCGGTGACTTCGCTGGCTAAACTCCGCGAAGTAATCTCATCCTTACAACGTAATCGAGCCCCGAATTGGGGCTCGATAGCATCTGATGTGATACCCCTCGCGAATGCGAGAAGTTAGAGCGCGAAGAGATTCATATACTTCATCGCCAGGTTTAAATCTCCCTTTAGAACGACCTTCTTCGTAGCAATAGCCGTCATAGGGTTTAATTTGCCTGTGATCATATCGATGTAATCCGCAGCTTCAGCCGTCAATGAGAGGTTGGGTTCTTCATGAACTCCCGGCTCAGCCGTGCAAGTCGAATCCTTGATCGTACAGATCCAGTCACCGCCTTCCTCACCCAGGTGGAATTGGATCACGGCATCTACCCCTTCAGCCTTCTCTGGGATAAGCGCCCCCGGCATGCGTTCCATTAGATCTTTTACAGTTAATGCCATCATGAACTCCTTCGCTTAAGTGATTGAGGTTTTTGGCAAAGCTACACCTACTGCAGCAGATTCTCAAAAATACCCGCTGCTCCCATCCCTCCGCCTATACACATTGTTACCATGACATACTTCGACTTACGACGCTTCGCCTCGTGCATGATCTGTACAGTCAGCTTGGCTCCGGTAGCACCGAGCGGGTGACCAAGGGCAATCGCCCCACCGTTGACGTTGAGAATTTCTGTGTTCAATTCCAGCGCGCGAATCACCGCCAGACTTTGTGAGGCGAAGGCCTCGTTCAACTCGATCAGATCGAATTCTTCAAGCTCCATCCCATAACGTTCCAACACTCTTGGGACAGCTTTGATCGGGCCGATGCCCATGATCTCCGGTGGTACGCCAGCTGCTGTGAAGCCAACGAAACGCATCCACGGTTCTACCCCCAGTTCATCGGCTTTCTCGGCGCTCATGATTACGACCGCGGCCGCACCATCGGACAGCGGCGAGGAGGTTCCGGCCGTGACCGACCCTTTCGGGGAGAAAACCGGCCTCAACTTGGCAAGTCCTTCAACCGTCGTGTCGCGCCGGATCAGTTCATCTTGATCGAAGATCACTTTCTTTGTCCCGTCAAGCGTTGTTGTCGTGACCTCCAGAGGGACAATTTCTTCTTTGAACCTGCCGGCGTCCTGCGCTTCTGAAGCCTTCCGGTGGCTATGGAAGGCAAATTCATCCATGTCTTCGCGGCTTACGTTGTATTCTTTCACAACGTTTTCCGCGGTCTGTCCCATGCTGACGTAAACCTCAGGTATGGTATCCATCAAACCAGGATGTGGACTGATCCGGAACCCGGTCATGGGTACCATACTCATGCTTTCCACGCCGCCGGCTACGATGATATCGGCTCCGCCAGCAATGATCCGCTCACAGGACTGGGCGATCGTTTGCAGGCCCGATGAGCAGAAACGATTAACCGTCATCGCCGGGACAGAAGATGGAAATCCGGCATGCATGGCAACGGGTCGAGCCATATTCAAACCCTGGCTACCCTCCGGGAAAGCACACCCGATCACGACATCATCCACGACGGATTTATCCAAATCGCCGGCGCGTTTCCAGGCTTCTCTGACAACCGCCGCGGCCATGTCCTCCGCTCGGTAATTTACCAGTGTTCCGCGCTTCGACCGGCCCACTGCAGTTCTTGCTCCTGAAACAATGACTGCTTCTCTACCCATAGCTCCAACTCCTTCGAGTATAGCAATCGCTTATGGCGGGAGTGAGGTGTTGCGTTACGATCAGACAGCGGAAGCATTTCACGCTGTCGCCCATCCACCTCTCCCTATTCATGATGTCGACTGCGATACTTGATGCCCATCTGCTAATTTCTCAGCGGCTTGTTGTGCTCGATCATATGAGCCAATCGATCGAGT
>DAOUTT010000139.1 GCA_030668545.1 Anaerolineales bacterium
CTTCCGCTGCGATGCTCATTCTTCTGTTTTCTCCTCGTCCTCGGTGGCCTCGGCTTCAATTACTTCAGGCTCTTCAGCCGCTTCGGATTCTTCCGTCACTTTAGATTCTTCTGTCGTTTCAGGCTCTTCCGTTGCTTCAGGCTCTTCAGCTGTCTCAACTTCCTCAGCTGTCTCAACTTCCTCAGCTGTCTCAGCTTCCTCAGGTGTCTCAGCTTCCTCAGGTGTCTCAGCTTCTTCTGTGGCATCCGCTTCCTCGGACACCTCTTTCTCCTCGGTTTCTTCTTCAGCCTTTTCCTTTTCGCCGAAGGCGCCGCTCTGGATTTTCGCCAGTGTGGCTTCACCCAGCAGCTCTTCATCGCTCATTTCGTGTCCTTCTACCGGCAGGGCTTTATCCGCATCTGTGACTTGCTCTTCCTCATCATCTTTGCGCATCGCCTTGCCTTCGAGAACAGCATCGGCGACCTTGGACGTTAGCAGCTTGATGGCGCGGATCGCATCATCGTTCGAAGGGATGACATAGTCGATGACACTTGGATCGCAATTTGTATCGACCAGAGCGATAACAGGGATGTTAATCAGATTTGCTTCGTGAATGGCGGTGCTCTCCTGACGGACATCGACAGCGAAGAGCCCCTTCGGCAGGGTTCGCATCTCGCGAATTCCGCCCAGTCGGGCTTCTAATTTGTCAATCCGCCGCGTAATAGTTAGCGCTTCTTTCTTCGAGAGAAGCTCCAATTCGCCCGCGTCCCTGCGGCGCTCCAGCGTTTCGAGTTCGTCAATCCGGCTGCGGATCGTCATCCAATTCGTAAGAGTGCCCCCCAGCCAACGCAAGTTGACATAGGGCATGCCGCAGCGGACAGCCTCCAATTCGATGGTCTCTTGCGCTTGCCGCTTCGTGCCTACGAAGAGAATGCCACCGCCATCAGCGACGATATCTCGAATGACACCGTAAGCCTCTTCGAGCGCTTCCAAAGTCTGTTGAAGATCGATAATGTGGATGCCGTTTCGTTCGGTGAAAATGTACGATTTCATCTTTGGGTTCCACTTACGCGTTCGATGACCAAAGTGGACCCCTGTTTCAAGCAGGGCTTTCATAGTAACGACGGCCATGAGGTAACCTCCTATGCGTTAAACCTCCGCCCCATTTATTCTACGCCGGAACCAGTTGGCCCACCGGCACGCCCGGCGCAATCCTGAGGCGTGCGTATTTGCCCGAATTGGGCAGAATTATTCCCGCCCGGATTCATGATCAGGCGGGAGCGAAGGAGAGTATATCATGGGCATGAACCTTCGTCAAAGAAAGTATATAACTCGTTCAATGCGCAGACCAGCAAAACCATGAAGTTGAGGCGTGAATCGAGGCGTGCCTGGTGGCGATTCAAGATCCCTTAAGGCTTGATTATTGGATCGGATAAACCCGCATTCACAGTTGCGGATTACTGGGATTTCTTCTGCACGCGTTCAGTGAAGCGATCTATCTCGATCACTGCACGTTCATGCGTTGCTTCACCGATCTTCTCCATCTCATCCCGCAGCTCAGCCTGGAATGAAATCACGTTTTTCTCGATCAGGACAATTTCCGCCTGGATGGAGACCTTTCCCCCCAATGGAGTCGGGGCGATATGGCGTACAGTAATGGCAATCCCTACCGTTGTCATTCCATCGGGTAAGTGAGGTTCTACAAGTTTGCGGCATGTCTGTTCCACGAAAGCGACCATCGCTGGCGTTGCATACACTTGAAGTGAACCGCTTCCTAGATGGGACGCAACTCGCTCAAGGGTAACCTGCTGGTTGTCCTCGATGCGGCTTCCTATAGTGATTTCCTGGATATCCATCACCCAATAATTTTCCGTTATGAAAACTTAAGGAGCTTGCCGCAGAGCAATAGCGACAGCAACCGCGTGCTCATGGGTGTGACTTAAGCTAATCGACCAGGTGGTGATCCTTAATTCACGGGCTGTCTCTTCCGCTCGACCGGAGAGATGAAGCAAAGGCTCTTTATGTGGTCCTTTGATGATTTCAATCTCTTTCCAACCCACCTCGCCGATGCCGGTCCCAAGCGCCTTCGCTACCGCTTCCTTCGCTGCAAAGCGAGCTGCCAGTGCCGGTGTACGCCCTCCTGAATCAACCAATTCATTTGGTGTAAACAAGCGCTGAAAAAACCGCTGACCATGACGTATGATGGCGCGGTCGATGCGCTCGACCTCGACAATGTCTACGCCTGATGAGACCAGCATCAAACCCCATCCCCATCCGGACCAGCGATGGCCACTGCAAGCCGTTCAGTGTCGAGAAAGCGTTTCCCGGCTGCCAAAACCTGGTCGCGAGTTATCGCCGCGATCATATTTTGATAGCGCTGATAGTAATCCAACCCTAAATCATAACGTTCCATATGCGAGATCGCTCCTGCAACTCCCTCATTTGACTCGAGTTGCATCGGGAGACGACCGATAAAACTGGCCTTGTTCTCGAAAAGCTCTTCCTCACTCACGCGGCGAGACGTGAACCGCTTGATTTCTTTCTGGACAATCTCGATGGCGCGATTCTCGTCTTTCGGGTTTACCCCGGCAACAACCTGCCATGGACCAGGTCCCGGTCCGCCCGAAATCGCACTGTACGCGTAATACGCCAATCCTGCGCTGATACGAACAGCCTCACCAATTCTTCCCATCATACCGAAACGCCCGAGAATGCTATTCCCCATCGCAGCCGCCAAATAATCTTCATCGTATCGACTGGGTCCAGCGGTTCCGATGACCAGGTCACTCTGTGCCTTCCCTTCGAGTCGGACTTCTACTCTCCTGGATTTCTTCAATGGCTTCAGTGCTGGCAGGTCGGGCATCGCCCGTTGCTTCTTCGTTGTCCATTGGCCAAGTGTAGAAGAAACAAGGTCTAAAACCTTATCTGCTTCAACACCACCAACGATGGTTATCACAAGACCAGAGGCGCTGAAGTATTCACGATGGAACTTTCGTAAATCAGAGGTTGTCAACTCACTGATTGTCTCGACATAACCGTTCGTCGACAGTCCGTAAGGATGATCACGGTACACCAGTGTGTTGAATGCCATCTGTGCCCGTGCCCCGGTATCCTGTTCTCGGATAGCCAGCGCGGTAAGCTGCTGAGTGCGCAATCGTTCAAATTCTGTCTTCGGGAAGGATGGATGCTGAAGAACATCAGCTAGGAGCTCTAAGAGCAAACCGAGATCTTCTGCAAGCGCCTTCCCTTGGAAAGCTGTGGTGTGTGTCCCGCCATACAGCGATAAGCTTGCTCCAATAGATTCTATGGCTTCGAAAATTTGTTCAAAGGAACGCGTTTGTGTGCCGCGGGTCATGGCGATCGCTGTCATGAAAGCCAGCCCAGCAGTATCCGCTGTATTCGCAAGCGCTCCTGCTAAAAGATAACCAGAGAGGACAACAGACGGGCTGGAGAAATTTTCGCGAATGAGCACCACAATGCCATTGGGTAACTCTTCCCTGCGGATAGTGTCCGGTCCGGGTAGGGCAGCAATATCAAGATGTGGTAGAAGTGGTGCTTTTTTAGACATAACTCAGCTCGAATTTGGACGGTAGAAACCAACGACGCGATTAGAGTCAACGAGGTATTTTTGAGCGATTTCCCACGCCATCTTGGGGGTTACCTCTGCCAGACGGTCCAGATAGCTCTCGTACCATGAGCCATCTGCAAACATCTCACTAAAACCCAGCCAGAACCCCTGATTGCTGATACTTTCGCTGCTATATGCGAAAAGAGCACGCGCTTGTTTAATCGCTTTTGACAGCTCAGCTTCATCGATCGGCGCTTCGCGAATACGGGCCATCTCTTGATCCAGCACGGCAAGCGCCTGCTCCGGTGTCCGGTCTGGGCGCACCGTGATATGGACGTTATAGAGATAAGGATCAATGGATGCGGCCAGACCTCCCTGAACAGAGGCCGCAACCTCCCCATCAACGAGGGCGCGGTAAAGACGCGATGTTTTATTCGATATCCCTCCAGCGAAGAAATTAAAACTTGAAGCTCCCGCCAGCACACTTCCCAGAACGGTCAGCGGCAGGAAATCGTCGTCCTTTGCCGCTGGAGCATGATAGGCAATTTTAAGATAATGCGTTTCACCGGGTCCACTGACATTGACAATCCGCTCCCCGCTCTGGAGGGGTTCTGGCCTTGACATGTGCTGCGGCGCCGGAGCCTTAGGCAAAGGACCAAAGATCTCTCGTATCTGGTTCAGCATTCGACGGGTGTTGAAGTCACCGGCGACGACCAGGACCGCATTGCTGGGCACATAGTGTCGACGGTAATGTGCAAAGAGGTCATCGCGCGTCATCGACTGCAAGTCCACCATATCCCCGATGACTCCATGGTGATAGCCATGGACGCGGAAGGAGGCTGCCTGTACTTCCTCAGCCAGGCGAAAAGTCGGTTCGTTCTCATGCCCCTGGCGTTCAGCGATGATAACGGTTCGTTCCGACTCTACTTCGTCTACGTCGAAAAGACTGTTCTGCATACGGTCGGCTTCAAGCTCGAGGGCCATTTTGATGCGGTCTGCCGGCAACGTCTCAAGGTAAGCAGTCCAATCTAACCAGGTGAAGGCGTTCCAAACACCCCCGTTGCGTGAAATGGCGCGGTCTAACACCCCGGCAGGGAAGGATGGGGTCCCCTTAAATTGCATATGTTCAACCCAGTGAGAGACCCCGGTCGTTCCGGGGGTTTCGTTGCGCGACCCAACTCGGTACCAGACCCAGCAGGTTGCTAGAGGTGCGGTATGAATCTCTTTAAGGCGTACTTCAAGACCGTTTCGAAGACGTGTAACAAGGTTGGGCTTGGACGCATCACTCATATGAGAGTTCAACCATTCATTGGTTTGCCGTCGTTATACCCTCGACCCATAGCTACATAGGTGAACCCTAGTTGCGCCATATCAAGAGGTTCATAAATATTTCGGCCATCGATGATGATTGGATTGCGCAGAAGACCTTTAATCCGTTGTAGATCTAATTGCTTGAATTCATTCCATTCAGTGCAAATAACCAGCGCGTCCGAGCCTTCTGCCAGAGCGTAGGCGTCCTCCGCCATTTCAATCGCGGGCATGAGTTTAGCGGCGCCGGGCATTCCCACCGGATCGTAAGCGCGAACCGCAGCGCCACCTTTGAGCAATCGCTCGGCGATATCGAGCGCCGGCGCATCACGGAGATCATCGGTATTGGGTTTGAACGTCAGCCCTAAGACTCCGATTACTTTCCCTTCGAAATCACCCACGCCTTCTCGGATTTTTTCAACGAGCAATCGTCGCCGATCATCGTTGATATCCATGACAGCTTGAAGGAGCTGCGGGTGCCGTCCCTTCTCATCTGCCATATGCGCAAGAGCCTTCACATCCTTGGGGAAACAAGATCCACCATACCCAAGACCAGCATCCAGGAAGTAGGGGCCGATGCGGGCATCATAACCCATGCCGGTGCTAACTTCTTTGACATCAGCACCTAATTCCTCGCAGATATTTGCGATTTCATTAATGAAGGAGATGCGCGTGGCCAGGAATGCATTTGACGCGTACTTGATCATCTCTGCCGTACGCAGATTGGTAATCATAATCGGCGCCCGCAGAGGCAGATGCAGCTGGGCGACTTTGTCAGCAGCTTCATAATCCTGGGATCCGAGTACTGTGCGCGCCGGATTCATGAAATCGAGTATCGCTGACCCTTCTCGCAGGAACTCAGGGCAAGATACAACTGCGAATGGGATGGGTTTGGGTTGGCTGGTGCGGATGATCTCCGCGACCCAGTCGCCTGTCCCGACAGGCACGGTTGATTTGTTGACTACGATCAGGGGTCCATCCATCACTTGCGCGACGGATTCTGCAGCCGACTTAACGTATTTCAAATCTGCTTCACCATCGACGCCGGATGGCGTTCCGACAGCTATAAAGACAAAATCCGCCCCTTTAATTGCTTCTGGATAGGACGCAGTAAAGGATAATCGCTCTGAAGCGACATTGCGTTCGACGAGCTCGTCCAGTCCGGGCTCGTAGATCGGCATGATGCCTTTCTTGAGACTCTTAATCCGTTCTTCATTGATATCTAGGGCGATCACGCGATTGCCGAGGTCAGCAAAACCAGCAGCGCTGACCAGGCCTACATATCCAACGCCCACAACAGCGATATGCTTCATAGGTACTCCCTTATTGAAAATTTTCAGAAGAATTGCATGTTTGCGCAATCATACCATGGCTGGTTTTCAAAGCAACCATATCCTATCGTAAAAGGTCATACAGGCCTTGTGACACTATTCACTTGTCCCTTATGGAACCCGCAGCGTACACTCTATTAACTAGAC
>DAOUTT010000194.1 GCA_030668545.1 Anaerolineales bacterium
AGCCTAACGGATGAGCTCACCCGCTCTGAGCGGAAGGCGCAATGTAAGGAAGCGCGCAGTGGAAGAGTCAGGTGAAGCGGTGGTTAGGTTGCATCACCAATTCATGCCATAGTAGCAATGAAAGCAAAGCCCATGATGACATCAATCGAGTTCAACAGAATGTGAACGACGATACCAATGTAGATATTTTTCTTTTTCACAGCAATTATCAATGGTAACATTCCGACCGTTCTTGTGATGAACATCCATG
The DNA here is from genome assembly GCA_030668545.1 of Anaerolineales bacterium. GTDB lineage: Bacteria > Chloroflexota > Anaerolineae > Anaerolineales > E44-bin32 > E44-bin32. Next base: position 251 of record DAOUTT010000194.1, read on the forward strand.
GAGTCCAAACATGATAGACAGCAAACAAAAAACTATGGAAAAGCTCTGTATATTTACCAGGCATTCGGGCCAACAAATATCCCCGAAAATATAGTTCTTCAACTAACGGTCCCACAATTACACCGAAGACCAACAAGGTTACATAGGTAACGATGAGAGCAGTTTTTGAATAATTTCCATCCAATCCACTATCAAAGGTGGGAATCCAGAAAAACAGCTTATCTATCAAAATATTTTCAACGGGTTTCAGTACCGTAAATATGAAACCCATCAGTACTAATACTATCAGTACCCATAAGATGGATTGCCACCAAGGAATGGGTGTGCGATAGTTGATGAGCTCATCTAACGTATAGCGCCCGGTTGCCTGTTTTCCCTTAAGAAGTAAATACCCAAGCTCCACTGGTACAAGAACAAAAATAATTGCGAGCAAAAGCGCAAAAAGCGACGGATACCCTAATTCTTGAACAGGTTGACGAATTAGAAAATAAAATCCCCCGCCAAGGATGCCAGGGAACAAATGCAAAATGATGGATTGTACGGTTGTATGTTTTTCGATTTGCTGTTGATTAGTCATTTTTCTCCTATCTACTTGTAAATGCAGGCTAAATTAAATATTGAATATCAAGAAATTAATGACACATATTATCACAGAAAGAGGGAAAAGAAGAAAAACAAGATATTCTTTCGATAAGAGCCCATATCATAAGCAAAAATCCCACATTTCATGCGGGACTTTGTTGTGCGCCGTACAGGGATCGAACCTGTGACCTTGGGCTTAAAAGGCCCCTGCTCTGCCAATTGAGCTAACGGCGCATCGGCTCCGATTGTATCACTCGGCTGCGGGAAGCGTCAACGATGCAACGGGTTCAAGCCAGGTGAAACTGCGATGGAGGGGGACCAGCCAGGGCATTTTTCATGGCGCAGGTTAGACCCAATAGGTTTATCCGAACAGGCCGTGCCCCTCGGGCGGACACATGGGTACGCCCCTACGCGTACCCCGTGGGTAGGTTTGTTGGCGGGCCGGTTAAACAAACTCGGCTGGCCTGGACGGACAGATGGGCGCTGCATCCTAATAATCTGCCTCTCCACGATTGAAATGGGTCGATTCACACCCCGAAATCCCATTTTTAGCTGTAAATCAGCCAAATCTCTATTTATGTAAAGTGATTTGCCTAACATAATCCCATAAAAAGAGGGATATAATCTCAAATATGACTGCTCACCTGTATCTTTCGCCGCATCTGGACGATGCAGTCTTCTCCTGTGGCGGCTTAATGGCGATGCAGGACGCACGCGGTGAACCGGTCTCGGTGCTCACCATCTTCGCCGGAGATCCACCGGATTGGCATATCTCACCGCTGGCGGCTGACCTGCATGCACGTTGGGGGAAGGCAGGTCCCCCGATCGCCGTGCGCCGAGCCGAGGACCGACTGGCCTGTGGCCGCTTAGGGACGACTATTGTCCACTTGAACTTCCACGACGCTATCTACCGCGCTGACCCGGAAGGTTTGCCGATGTACTCAACCGAGGAGACGCTCTTCGGGGAGGTGCACGCGCAAGACATGGACCTCGTGGAGCAAATCAGGGAAGCGTTCATGGAAGCGGATATCTCCATGGCGAAAGTGTATTGCCCGCTGGCGATGGGTGGGCATGTGGACCACCGCATCATTCGCATGGCCGCGGAGAGATTCATGCGCCCGCTGACATATTATTTTGACTTCCCATACGCCGCACGCGGCGGGGACGTACCCCCGGAGCTGGGTCGTCCGAGCGGTGAGTGTGTGTTTGTGCCCTTGACTGAAGATGCAATCGAAACCTGGGCGCATGCCGTCACCGAATACCAGACCCAGCTATCCACCTTCTGGGAGGATGAAACCCAGTTATTTGCCGAACTGCGCGACTACCATGATTCGCAAGGTGGAATTCCACTGCTCACGCAAGCGCTGGGGACCAATACCGAATCCAACTGGGTGTCGTAAAGCGAGTACCCGATCTGCCGATAGCTTGAAGCAGCATCAGCTTTTCAGGCAATAGGTGATCGGAATGAACTCTGCATTGTGGTGTTATAGGACGAAATACCCGGTACCCAAGATTCTGGACAGTTTGGATAAGTTGTGCTATCATCGCCGCAACCAATTGGAAAGGCGCGCTGAGAGATCTCTCTCAGTTTTTTATTCGCTAAAACATCACCTGGGGTTGTGAATAAGCTAGAAATGGGATGAATGATGAGTAAAAATGAAGTCTACATCACCGCTGAAGGTCTGAAGAAACTGGAAGAGGAACTTGATCACCTACGTGTTGTGCGCCGTCAGGAAGTTGCCCTGCGGTTGCGCGAGGCCATCCAGGGCGGTGACGAATTAATTGATAACGCTGAGTATGAAGCCGCCAAGAATGAACAGGCCTTCGTTGAAGGGCGCATCATTGAGCTTGAGCGTATGCTGGCCAAGGCTCAGATCATCGAGCATAATAAAAAATCGGACATCGTTGAGATTGGCGCTACAGTGACGATCAAAGAAGGCAATAAAAAGGCGGAGACCTTCACTATTGTGGGCGCCGCGGAAGCGGATCCGAAGGATGGCTTGATCTCAAACGAGTCACCGCTCGGATCAGCTTTGCTCAGCAAGCAGGTCGGGGATGCCGTGGAGGTTGAAGCACCGGATGGTGTGATCCGCTTCAAGGTTGTGAAGATCAAGTAATATATTATTCGTCTTTGGAGTGCCCCGCCTGTGCGATGCCGAGCGGGGCACTTTTCGTGTAAACTACCTTCAAGGGAATGCAGCTCCGTTTGTTGAGCGATCTTGTCAAAATAGAAGCAGGAAGGGAAATAGGCACATGGCGGGTTTGAGCGAACTCGAGAAAGTCCGATTGGAAAAAAGCGAGCGATTGCGAAAAGCGGGTCAGGAGCCCTATCCGCATCAAGCCCTGCGCACGCACACGACTCAAGAAGCGATCCAGGCTTACGAAGGTGCTGATGAGGCGGCAACGATCAAGGCCACGGTGGTTGGCCGCCTGCGATCGATACGCAAGATGGGCAAGGTCACCTTTGCACACGTCGAAGACGGCGCTGGAAAACTGCAGCTCTTCCTGCGTGAAAATGAACTGGGCTCAGAGCGAATGGATCAATTCGCGGATGATTTCGACCTCGGCGATTTCATCGAGGCGCAAGGCACGATGTTTCGCACGCGCACCGGTGAGATCACTTTACAGGTGGCCGCGTTCCGGATGCTTGCGAAGTCGCTAACCCCGCTGCCTGCAGCGAAGGAAGAGATCGTTGAGGGGGAGAGCGTGATGCACAGCGCATTTTCCGACCCTGAGGCAAGGTATCGGCAGCGGTATGCAGACCTCGCCGTGAACCCGGAGGTGCGGGAGATCTTCCGCACGCGCGCGGCGATCATCCGCGCACTGCGCGAGTTCTTGGACCAGCGCGGTTTCCTGGAGGTAGAAACTCCCATCCTGCAGCCGATCTACGGCGGCGCAGCGGCAAAGCCCTTCACGACTCATCATAATCAACTCCACCAGGACCTTTTCCTGCGTATCTCCTTTGAGCTTTATCTGAAGCGTCTTCTTGTGGGTGGATTTGAAGGCGTCTATGAAATCGGGCGTGATTTCAGGAATGAAGGGGTTTCTTTCAAGCATAATCCCGAATTCACCCAGCTCGAGTTTTATCAAGCCTATACGGACTACGAAGGCGTGATGACCCTCACGGAGGAGATGGTCGCCTTCGCAGCGGAGCAGGTGTTGGGAACAACGATTGTCAAATACCGCGGGGAGGAGATCGATCTCTCGCCGCCCTGGAAGAGAATCGAACTCGCGCAGGCGCTGAAGGATGCGGTAGGAATTGATATCCGCGATCACGCGGATGCCGGGTCTCTGCGAAAAGCGATGGCGGCGAAAGGACAGGAGGCTTCGGCGCAGGCCAGCCGAGGTAAGTTGATCGATATTTTACTCGGCAGCGCGCTTGAGCCTGCCCTCATCCAGCCGACGATCCTGTACGATTATCCCCGCGAAATCTCGCCCCTTGCCAAGAGTAAGCCGGATGATCCGCATACGGTCGAACGCTTCGAAGGTTTTATCGGCGGCATGGAACTCTGCAATGCGTTTACAGAGTTGAATGACCCGCTGGAGCAAGAAGCCCGATTCCGGGAGATGGGGCGAGAGTTTGACGTTGACGACGAAGAGCTTCACCCGATGGATGAGGATTATCTCCGGGCGATGCGCTATGGAATGCCGCCGAGCGGCGGTTTTGGTATGGGCGTCGATCGTTTAACGATGCTCTTTACCGATAGGACAAGCATCCGTGAAGTAATCCTCTTCCCGCACTTGCGCAGCAAAGATGTGGACGCTGGTGATGGCGAAGGGGCACACGAAAAGGAATCTTGACCGGTCTGTCGGCCCTTTCTCTTTCTGAGTTCATAACCTGTAGGGGCACGGCGACGCCGTGCCCCTTATGAATAAGTCGGTCTAAATTGAATTGAAATTCGGGTGCACACGCACTTGCGCCCCCAATCTCCCGCAGGTTCAAAACCTGCGGGAGGTTTAACGAATGGACATCAAAACGTAGAGCCGAATGGCTAGAAATTCAATCCATCTACTTGGATTTGCATAGTCGGTTTGAGCTGAGAGCTTAACGTTTGATCCGGGGGCTGCAGGGGACCATTTCATCGTCCCCCGCACCCCCTTCCGAATGGCTAGTAATGGAT
>DAOUTT010000199.1 GCA_030668545.1 Anaerolineales bacterium
CTTCTTCATTCATCTAAACTCTCCTCGCGACCGCATTCTCTATATATCAATCTGCGTTAGGATCCTCAGGATCTGTTACAACGATCAGCAGTTTCCATGCAATCTCTATCTCGTCCTCGGCGATAGTAGGTTGTGTGCGGATATCCTCAAGTGCAATGTCCAATCGGCTCACAATCTCGTCGAGAACCGTAACGCTATCTCCAAATGTTTCCTCTCCACGCCATTTCTCCGCTAGAGCGGAAATCATTACCCGGGCGGATGTCACGTCTTCACTTGCCTGCCCCAAATTATCTTCAGACAGCCAGAATTGTGCCCGCGAGAGAAGGGTCATCGCCCGGATCAATTGCAGCTGACCTTGCATTTCATCGACGGGTTGACCCACTTCAGAGAGCGATACTTCAAATGTATCCAAGCGATCCGTCAGTACCGCTAGCTCGGCCGCCAGCACAGTCATCTGCTCAGTGATCGCCTCTGATTGAGAGGTATTTAAATCTGCACCGTCATTGATAAGTCTCTCAAGTCCGGACTGCTGTTCATCAATCTCCAGATCTCTTTCAGCTAAGTCTAAACGCAGCTGTGCAACTTCTTCTTGGTAATCCTCTACTTGCTGATCGTATGATGGACCAGGTCCAACTGCAATCCGGTAGAGCGTTACCCCTCCAAAATAAAGCCCCAATCCGATAGCAAGCCCCACCATGATTGCTACGAACAGGCGTAGGAATACCTTTAACGCTCTAGAAAACGGGTTGCTTGTGGGTTTTTCGCCGCTTGAAGTGCTGTTTTCAGAGTTCTCCATAATCTTCAATCCTCATTACAGAATAGAGCGCGGTGTTGGGAGAAAAACGTGTTTACAAACGACCGCGATCGTGCCGATGTTAATCAGGGAAGGTGAACGGGGTCAAATCATCTCCTGGGTAGAGGAATTTCTGCTCCCCCCAGTCCCGTTAATACACAATGGACGGCTTTCGCCGTCCATTGTACCTCACAAATTTAATGCTTTTTTATCGGGCTTTGACCTCGATCTTCTTCGGTCGAGATTCCTCCGACTTGGGGATTCTCAGTGATAACACACCATCTTCAATGGTCGCATCGGCCTTCTCCGCGTCAAGCAGGTCGGGGAGACGTAGTCGGCGTTCGTAAGAACCATGATGCAGTTCACGCAACAGGACATCCTCTTGTCCGTTCTCCTCTTCCTTAACTTCGCCGCGCAAGGTGACGACATCCTCTATAATTTCAATTTGCAGGTCGTCAGCTTTCAGGCCGGGCACGTTAGCAGTGATCACATACTCATCACTGTTGGCCTGGACGTCTACCGGCAATCGGCAGCCGCCGTTGAAGCCAACGGGGTGATAACTATGCATCCTGCGATGTCTTTGGGGAACCATGTAATAACTCATTACCAACACTCCTTTTTAGGTATACGGATTACGCTTACAAGGATACCCACCGATCATCAGATGTACACATAAGGGATATATGAATTCCGTTAACTGCCGCGCATTTTTCTTGTTGGAACCCAGAAACTACGCGCTTACACCACTCCAATCGAATGAAGAACCTTCCATCGTCTTCCGGGTTTATATCCGCGTGTTGGCAGCACGGAACCGTGGATTTAAGCAAGGTGCTTATCTAAATCACGATGCATACACACGCTTTCGGGGGGATAAAACAGGGAAACTCCAATTGGCCGAGCAGGCTGCCGTCCTATTCTCACTAAGCGATTGGGCGAACCTTATTCTGGATTGGGTGTGGATATGGGGATGGTTTGTGGTCCCAGGACACGCGTGGCGGATTCATCCATCGTCAACCCGATGAAGCTCTGAAGCGGGAATCTGGTTGCTTCCTCATGAAGCGTTCGCTGTAAAGCAGGGCTGCCTATCTCCATCAGAAGTGAATAGTAATCTTCAGCCACGACGATCTGTTCGGCGGTGATAACGACCTCACTCCCGCGGCCATTCAGGAGTGCCTCGAAGCCCACTTCGAAGGTGGAAATCAAATTAAAAGATTCGTTCCAGAAGTTCGGATTGGCTAAGACTAAATCAATCAACTCGTCGTTGTGGGTCCAGAATATTTCACGGTAGTAGCGACCTGTTTCGGTAGGCATGAGCAACTCTGATTCGACGCGCAGATAGAGATCGACTGTGCTCCAAACATCTTTGCCGGTTACAACTGCAGCAGGCACTGCCAGAAGTAAGAGTGCTGCCAGGATGAGGATAAGACAGGTTCTGATTTTTATTATCTTGAACATCAATCTACTCTTGTTTTCATCCTTCTACGCAATTTGCGGGAATACTCGAGCTTTTGCCAAGAATGTATTTCAAATGAGATATTCAATATCTCACAACAATGGGATCAATTCAATGGGAAATTCATCTTTTCAGCCGTTGCTGCCACTGGCAGGATGGCCAATTTAAGAGAAACTAATCCCACATACAATAACTCTTCCCTATAAGCAAGAGACATACCGATCTATTTGAGGATACAGTTGGCTCACCAGTCGATCGTTAGGTAGAGGAGTAATTCAGGAATAATCCCGCGCCAGGTGCTGGACTCATGGTTTCCGGATGCCAATACGTACTCATGCTTAATATTCGCCTTATGCAAAGCCTCGCTCAGTTCCAAAGTTTTCTCATACGCGGTATCTGTGTCACCGGACATGAGAAATATCCTCGACGGCAGGTCTCCTGAAAGTACTAGGGTGAAGGGATCATATTCAGGGCGAGCGTAATTCACATTCAGCGACGGACTGAGTGCTCCAACGCGCTGGATGATGTCAGTGTTTCGGAAGCCAATTTCGAGCGCCCATACACCCCCGCGAGAAACGCCCGCCAATCCCCGGCTATCTCCCTGCGAAATCGTTCGATAGGTTCTATCGATGAAGGGCACTAAACCATTGATGAATTCATCCTCATAAGAGCCGGGTCCACCATCTGTTCCGCTGAACAGAGGCTCGGGTTGGCGTGGCATGACTACGATAAACGGAGGTAGTGTGTCATCCCCATAAGCATCCTCCAATGCTTCTTCTATACCAAGGATCTGCCAGTGCTTCTCATCTTGAGGCTTTCCGTGGAGTAGATAAAGAACCGGGTAACTCCGATTCAGATCGTCGTAGCAGGGCGGAAGATAAATCAGAACTGGGATCAAGTCTGGGGTTTGCCATCCGAGATAGCTGGTATGTTCCAGACGTACTGAACGCTCTGTACAAGCGTGAGGGGCAAGCTCGGTTGGTATGGTCACGTATTCTGTGGGTGTGGGGGTTACACAATCTGAGTCCACATCTCGTGAAGGACCCGTGCAGTCATTGAGGATCTCAGTCATGGAGGGGATCGGGCGATTCGTTATAGATCCGTTCGGATCTGAGACGCCTGTTACTGTAACAGGCACTCGCTGACAAGCAGCCAAGTTTACAGCGAATAGCAATGGAATGAAAAAGTATGAAATGAGGTTTCGACGCTGCATGCTAAAACCAAATCCTTAGGCGACATCTACATAGTGAATAGCTACTAACGCGAGATCGTCGCATTTCTCCAGAGTTGAGCGGCCGCCCTTGATAAAGCAATTCTCAATCTCTGCGCACCTATTGTACCGGGCATAACTTCGCTAAAGTGAGGCATAGACCTGCTTCATCCCAATAAATAATATCCTTCTTGCTCCTCTACGTGCAGGGGAATTTATCCTGCCTGATTTTACCCGCGTCTCTTTTGAATCCGCATCTTCTGACTGTACAATCCTATTCATAATGGACGCCTCAACGCGTCAAACTCGATATAGTTACCCGCTGGGACTGATGCTTATCTCTGCCGGCAGTCTGGTTTATGAGATCAGCCTAACCCGCATTTTCGCTGTTCAGCAGTTCCACCACTTTGCTTTCCTGGTCGTCGGAATGGCGGTCATGGGAATCGCCGCGAGCGGATTCCTTATCGCCATCCGCCCTTCGTCACCTCCGGCATCCCTCCTGGCGCTGGGATATTCCGGGGCTGTGCTGCTCGCGTACCTGATTATCAATCTCCTGCCCTTCGACTCTTACAGCATCGCTTGGGATAGGCAACAGGTCTGGATCCTGCTCCTTTACTTCCTGGCGTCTGGAGTACCCTTCATCTTCACCGGTTGGGTTGTCGGCGCGGCGCTTGCCAAGGCTAGCGGCGAATCCCATCGCCTTTATGCCGCCAGCATGATCGGCTCCGGCGCCGGTTGTCTGCTGGCGCTGGTGGGTATGGAGCTGCTCGGCGGGGAAGGGGCAATCGGCTTGTCTATCGCGCTCGGCCTGCTCGCTGGGGCAACATTCAGCGAGCGCCTTCCTGCCCGAGCAGGCTTCCTGGCTCTCGGATCTCTATGCTTACTTATTTTCATGCGCGCACCACATTGGCTCGAGCTGCGTCTCTCGCCATACAAACCACTGTCAACGATCAGGCTTGTGCCTGACGCGGAGCTCACATACTCGCGCTGGAGCGCATCTTCCCGCGTCGACGTGATCGAGAGTGGGAGCATTCATGTATTTCCGGGGCTCAGCTTGAGCGCATCGGGTGAACTTCCCCTTCAAGCCGGCTTGTTTGTGGATGGCGAAGGACCACAGCCGATCACTAATCTTTCAGCAGATGACCCAGCATTACACAACCTGGCCCCCCACATGCCAGCTGCCCTCGCCTACGATCTCCGGCCGCATGGGGCTGCTCTGATTCTCAACCCCGGCGCCGGGCTCAGCCCTCTCCTGGCACTGGCCTCAGGGGTAGAGCACGTCACCATACCAACAGATGACCATCTCGTAACTGATGTCCTCGAAAGCGCATACTTGGAATATAGCCATGGGCTTTACATTCACCCTCGCCTTACCGTCAGCCCACGCTCCAGCAGAGGTCTGTTGAGCCTTCCCGAAAAACAGTACAC
>DAOUTT010000007.1 GCA_030668545.1 Anaerolineales bacterium
CCACAAGGAGGGCTACAAACCACCCGGCAGGACCCGCCTTGGCAGCCCCCCAACGGAATCCTACCATCAATCCAATAATGACCAGAATAGGGAGCAGGGCGAGGAGCCAGTCGATGAGCATGGGTTTGTTTTCAGAGGCGATAGCGATTATAGCATGGAGCGCAGGGACCGAAAGTCAGGCGGAGAAGGCAGGATCGGCTGGGTTGATTGTCCGCCTCCAGAAATAATCGGACCAACGAGGATTCCTTCACTTTTTTCTCGCTGGATACCGAAACGGAGCGGAAATTGACCTTCATTAGCCGTTCAGTCCTAGTCGGCGTAGGGATTCCGTAGGGCAGTCGTGGTGGATCAGCCACGCGTCTCTGGTGTTGATTCATATATAGTATAGGAAGAAGGGCAACATCTCTTCTTCTCCTCCTTAAGCGAGAGCCGGGGTCGGCGTCCCCGGCTCTCACTATTCTTCTGGTTTTTCAATCTGGCAGAGTCCGTTCAGTACGTTGGTAGCTCTCCCTAATATTCATCTTAATAACGAAGTTGCTATTTGCATTGCGCTGGCGATGGGTCTTCAGTCAGGTGACGGGATGGTGATGTCCTCAGTAGGTATGGAGACGATGTGGAGCGTCACCGGACGATCGAGAGCCTGCACTAGATCATTGCGAAGATTTTCAGCCATATCCTCCGAGAACGCACTAAGTGTATTGAAGGTCACGTCTACGTAGACCTCGTCATCGTCTCCGCTGATGTCAAATTGAACCAAGCGCAGGCTGGGATTTGTCTCTACGTAACTCTGGAGAGTCGTTTCAACAACCTGGTAGGTTTGAGATTCGCGAGCGGTATTAATGAAGACAATCCCCAGTGGGATCATGATCGCGATCAGCATGACCAAGGATGTGGTTAGCCCGATACGCAGTCTCGCCTTCTGTTCGGCTCCCGGGGTAGGTCGAAAACCAAGCAGGAGAAGCGTAATTGCGCCCGCGAAGGCGATAGCGATAAGGTTGGTGATGAAAAGAAGGCTCGCTCCCCCGGCGATGTTGGCGTCCCACATAGCGATACCGATACCAATGACGCCAAGCGGGGGCACGAGTGCAGCCGCGATCGCCACACCCGGGAGTGCTGTTGAGACGTCCTCGCGGGCGACGGCGTAGGCTCCGGCTGCACCGGAGACAAGCGCCACTGCTAGGTCAAATAGATTAGGATTAATCCTCGCTGTAATTTCATGCGAGACGCTGCGCAGCGGCGAAAGAACGGTGAGCAAAACCGCCAGACCGACAGCGAGCGCAATCCCCTTTAAAGCAGATTCAAAGGCGATCTTCAGTAGACGAATATCGCCCCGAACAATAGCCAAACTGATTGCGAGGATGGGGGTAAATAAAGGCGCCACGAGCATTGCTCCGATGATGACCGCGGTGCTTCCCTGAAGTAAGCCATATGTGGCGATCATCGCTGCAAGGCCCATCATGACAAAGTAGTCTGTGTCCGGTTGGGCGCCCTGATAAACTCCTCGATAAACCTTGGCTTGTTCTCTACGCGTGAGCTTGGGAAGCGATCGGAAAAAACCGTCCCAAACACGGCGGAGCCAAAAACGAGGCAAACCGCGAAAACTCTTAGTGATAACAACGGGTGTTGGACATGCACGGGCAGTTTTCTCCGGTAGTGCACCGAAGAGGACCTGGTCGATCAAGCTTTCTTCAGAGGCGCCCATGATCACCAGGTCGCTTTCAGTTCCGGCTTGAACGATTCCGTCAACAACAGTGTGGGCACGCACAACACGGCTTTCAATGGGGAACTGGCCCATATCGGCGGATGTGTCATCGACCTGAGGGAGCGATGAGAGCTGTTCCCGCAGCGCCTCGATCGTGCTTTTGATCCTTTGCCTGCCCCCCTCAATTTCACTCTCGGTAGCGTCAGGTCGGGTGACGTACACCGTCTGTGTTGTCGCATCGAATTCTCGGGCGAGTAAGAGAGCAAGTCGCATCGCCAGTGGAGCATGAGGACCGCCGGCGGTGGGAATCAAAATCCGCTTGATTTGGAAGGGCGGACTCTCTATGCCCCCGTCAGTTTGTTCCTCTTCTACTTGCAGCGACGATAATCGCTCGGGGTGATAGGCGATCACGGCAACATCACAAGGGGCAGAGTGCACCACGGGATCCAATATTCTTCCCGTTCGCGTGCCCTCCTCAGGAGTCTCCATTGGCCAGGACATGAGTATCAGGCTGCATTTTTCTTCGACCGCGGTGTCGTTTATGCCCTGCGCTACACTGCTCGCCAGGCGGGTAATGGGATATGTCGGCACGCTATTTCTCGCACTCTCGCGCGTAGACCATTTAAAAAGAGTATTCCGCTCCTCGGCTATCCTCCGCCCCTCCTGAATGGCAAGAGGATCGGCGGTAGGGATGACCTGGAGAGGGACGACATCTCCGTTGGTTTGGCGAGCGAGGGCGTTTGCAAGCCCTAGGATGAATCGACGCTCCGCTCCGCTGCCGAGAGGAACGAGGACACGAAAGGCGCCCTCTTGTCTTTTGGCCTCGGGGTCTTGGCCAAATACAGTTACTCCGTGTTGAGCCTCGAGAAGGTGAGGCCGCGCGTATACGAACAAGAGCACCGATCCAATGGTGATCCACCCGACAGCGCCCAGCAAACCTACAGGTACTAACCCAAAGAAGAGAACGATGCTGAACGTGAGCGCTAGGAGCGGGACAAGGGGGAAGAAGGGGATGACGATCGTCCTTCGCCGTTCAGGCTCGGCTTGTCGGCTGCGGATCGCTGCTAAGTTGACAAGAATCACCTGGGTGAGGAAGAGGCCGGCGGATATCTCGATCAACCACCCAAACGGTATGAGTAAAATCAGTAATGAGCCCATCAGGGTCAAGGTGATGAAGATGTAGGGCGGTAAACGGAAGGGACGGCGGATTCGGGTGAAAATGCGCGGCAGTGCCTCCATGCGGCTGAGCGAGTAAAGCACGCGGGCACTGGTGAGCATACACTCACTTGCCGCTAGAAGGAGAGCGAAGAAAACGACACCAGCGGTCAACCACGTTCGAAAATCCCCGGTATCGGCGAGAGAGCGGGTTGCGGCTACTGATTCATCTAGAAGGGAAAAGGTTGGCAGTGCGGGAAAAAAGAGCTGGGCGGAGATCAGCAGGAGGCCGCCTACAATGAGCGTTATCCACAAGCCCTGGGGCAGACGGATGTTGGGCATGAGAATGCGGCGCCTGGAAGACGTGATTGCCTCAAAACCGGCGAAAAGAGTTATTGAAGAGGCTATGGCAAGAAGGTAGTTTTTTGCCGAGGAATCGGACAAAGTGGAATATGAGGAGGGTTCCCAGGATGGGATAGCGCTGATCAGAAGAGCCACAAATGCTACGAGGAGCACCAACAAAACCGAGGGGAGAATCCCTCGGCGAGGTAGAAGATGGAAGAGGTTTATCAGCACCAATATTATGAGCATACCCACAGCGGCCAAGGCCGCGAAGGCTTCAATTTCAGGGAATAGAGCGGCAAGGGATCTGGATGCAGATTTCAACAGCGCAGCACACAGCAACAAATTAGCGGCAAGGGAGGACCAGGCGGCAATAAAACCCCACGACTTCCCCAGTGATTCGTGAACTAGCGCGTGGATGCCGCCGCGCTCGCCGCTTCCTCCAAGAAGTTCGTGGATGTTTAGGAGAGTCAATCCGAGGACGAGAATGGCGAATAGGGCGGGCGTCGCGGATCGAATACCGCTTTCGATGATGATATGAGCTGGGATGATGAAAGATAAACCTAGAGCGACGGCCAACCCAAGCGCTGAAACCTGGGCTATGCTCTGCAGGTGCCGACTCAGACGGAGTTCACCAAGAAAACTTTTGGTTTTATCTTTCATTTATTTTCCACCTGCACGTCTCCGGTGATCAGGCGGACGTTTGAGAAACGGCATCCCTGATACGGGGCAGACTTTGCAACAGTGTACCCTGATCTTGTTGAAGTGCCAGCGTGAGACTCTCGCGCTGCGCTGGTTTATCAGGGTAGCTGTCATTTACCTAAACCACTGTATAATCGCGTCTCGTGGACGATTCTGAATCTTCAGCCAGCCGCCAGATCGCACGCGCTAGTGGTGTGGTCATGGTGGGCTTTATTCTCTCAAGCCTGCTGGGATTAATCAGCCAGGTGCTGATAACCCGCACCTTCGGCACGAGCGCAGAGTTCGATGCTTTTACCGCTGGCAATCGTGTAACCGAGATCATCTTCAATCTCATGGCTGGCGGGGCGCTTGCCTCCGCCTTTGTGCCCACATTTACCAGCTTCCTCACCCGCAATCAGACGAAAAGAGCATGGCGATTGGCATCATCGATCGCCTCGCTGCTTTTTGTCGGTCTCGGGGTTGTTTGCGCTTTGGCCTGGATCACGGCGCCGTGGTTGGTCCAGAATATCCTTGCGCCAGGGTTCGATGCTCCACAGCAGACGTTGACTGTCTCGCTGTTGCGGGTGATGTTAATCTCCCCCGTGATTTTCAGCCTGAGCGGCCTGTTGATGGGTATTCTGAATGGCTATCAACGGTTCTTCTTGCCCGCCATTGCCTCGGGCTGCTACCGCCTGGGATTGATTATTGGCGTGCTGTTTTTTAGCCCGCGGATGGGAATCTTCGGTCTGGCCTGGGGTGTGGTTTTGGGTGCTTGTCTGCACCTGGTCGTCCAGCTTCCCGGGCTGTTCTCCCTCGGCGGGCGCTTCTTCCGCGGCTTTGGATTGGGCATTCCTGAGGTTCGTCAGGTTGGACGGTTAATGGCCCCGCGATTGCTGGGGCAGGCCGTGGTTCAGGTTAACTTTCTCGTCAGCACAATCCTCGCCTCAGGGATGACGGAAGGCAGCCTGGCGGCGATCTACTATGCATTCACGCTAATGCTCATGCCGCACACAGTTATTGCCAAGGCGGTTGGCGTCGCTTCTCTGCCTACATTCTCGGCCCAGGTTGCGCGCGGCGAAATGGATGCGTTGAAAAACACCTTTGGTAAAACTTTGCGGGGCGTAGTATTCCTTTCGTTACCGGCCAGCATCGGGTTGGTTCTACTGCGGCGACCGATCGTGGCGATGCTTTTTGAGCGCGGTTTCTTTACAGCGGAATCGACGGAATTGGTCGCGTGGGCATTGCTCTGGTATGCGCTCGGCCTGGTGGGGCACTCAATCCTCGAAGTGGTCGTGCGCGCCTTTTATGCCATGTACGATACATGGTCTCCTGTTATTGTCGGCGTGATAGCGATGTCGTTGAATGTGGTTTTTAGTTTAGTTTTTGCGGCTGGCTTTTCGCACCTCGGCTTGCCCCCACACGGTGGCCTCGCGCTGGCGAATTCTTTAGCAACGGCGCTTGAGGTGGCTGCTCTGCTCCTGCTCATAAGGAAACGATTGGGCGGGCTTGGGGTGCGGCGACTCCGGCGGGGGCTCATAGGTTCGACCGCGGCCTCCGTGGTAATGGCCATAGGGCTATGGCTCTGGATCGGGATCACTGCTGGGGCAAGCGTATGGCTGAGCGGAGTGGGCGGCGTATTTCTGGGGGCGAGCTTGTACTGGGCTATAGCTTTCGCGATGGGTGTTCCTGAGGCGCGTCAGTTACCGCGGATGGTTTTAAGCCGGTGGTTATGACGCCCATAAACCATAGACAATCTGAGCGACGACTATCCCCAGCACGGCACCGATAAAAGCCTCCATAGGTGAATGACCTAAAACCTCCCGGAGCTTCTCCTGGCTGCGGGCAGGGTGTCCCTCGATAAAGTCCTTAATAATAGCGTTGATGATTTTTGCGTGTTGGCCGGCTTGACGCCGGATGCCGGTTGCGTCGTAAATCACGATCATCGCCAGGGCGACAGACATGGCAAAGAGAGGTGTATCAAAACCACTGTTGAGCCCGATGCCGTGTGCGGTTGCAGTAACGAGTGCGGAGTGCGAGGAGGGCATACCTCCGGCGCGCAGCAGCAGTGACCAATCCCAAGAACGAGTGCGTCCGTACTCGATTGCCAACTTGAGACCCTGTGCGCCGCTCCATGCCAGCAATGCGCCGAGTAGGACATGATTCTGAAAGATCTCCAGTAGATTCAATTACAGGTCCCCGAGTTCCAGGTCGGTCTCGAAGAGTTCGCCGGATTCGTCCTCTGTGAGCTGCCGCAGCCTTAACTGGGCTTCCTCCAAGAGCTCGCCGCAGCGAACGCTCAGAGCCTGGCCTCGCTCGAAAAGAGCCAGGGAATCCTTGAGCGGCAATTCGCCGCTCTCCATTGTCTCAACGACCGACTGCAACTCCATAAATGATTCTTCGTAACTCATCTTATCAATCGCTTTTTTCTTTGGCATTTCTCCTCCTCACTTGAAGGACGGCGGGAATGGGTCTTGTAGGGCCTGAACTTGAGCAGCGATATGGCAGTATTTACCCCTCTTTCTAATTTAACACTTATTCGTCAAGTTGGTCCTGGGCCTCTGCGTTGAACGTCCCATCATGCACTTGGATCTGCAAAAGGTCTCCGCGGCTGACCTGTGTGACAGAGCGGATTACCTGGCCGCTCTTTTCCAGCGTAACGACGGCATAACCCCGGGCAAGAACGGTGCTCGGACCAACAGCATGCAAGGTTTTCTCTAAGCCTGTGATAGCGGCTCGAAAGAGATCCGTTCTATGTTGGATTGCGGTTCTAGCGCGGGATGTGAGCTCATCGAGTCTTTGCTGTTTGTTGGCGATGTGAGCGCGTGGGGAGGCCAATTTCAGGCGGGCAGACCACATTTCGAGCGACTGACGAAGCAAGTGAAGATGCTCGCGGAACAACTGATTGAGATCAGAGCGTTGGAAAGCGAGGTCTTCACGCAAAATCGCCCGGTCTGGTGTGGAGACCTCCGCGGCGGCAGATGGCGTTGGTGCACGCAAGTCAGCGGCGAAATCGGCCAGGATGACATCCGTCTCGTGACCAATTCCGGTGACAACAGGAACCATAGAGTGGGCAACGGCACGCACCACATCCTCGTGGTTAAAGGTCCAAAGATCCTCCATGGAACCACCACCGCGTATAAGCAATAGCACGTCGGAGCGGCCGTCCAGATTGAGCAATTCTAAGGCATTAACGATGCCGCCAGGAGCATCGTCCCCTTGCACTTGAGTTGGCGATAAAAGCAAGGTTACGAGTGGGAAGCGCCGGCGCAGCACGTTCACGACATCACGCAGCGCCGCAGCCGTAGGAGATGTGACCACGCCTATGGTTTTTGGCCACTCCGGGAGCGGCTGTTTACGCTCCGGGTCAAATAAACCCTCCGCCTCGAGACGAGCCTTTAACTCTTGAAATTCAGCAAAACGGGCACCCTCACCAGCTGGACGCAGGCTTTCAGCGTAAAGTTGATACTGGCCGCCGGCCTCATAGACGCTGATGTACCCAAGGACATCCAACATTTCACCATCCCGTGGAAAGTGTGTTTGATGCGCAACTCGCGGCCGCCACATCACGCAACGAAGCGAAGCGTTTTCATCACGGAGGGTGAAATATAAATGACCTGAAGATGGCCGGGAGACGTTAGAGACCTCTCCGGTGACCCACATATCCTGCAAGCGATAATCGCTCTCCAGCACTTGCCTGATGTAGAGCGTAAGATCGCCAACGGTCCAAGTTGGGGGTGAGGAGAAGAGATTCGCGAGCGTCTCCATGGCGCGACGGAGGATACGCCAGCCAGAACCCTCTGTCAACCAGGAAGGTATAATAGCGATACCGCAAAAAGAGAGCAGCAGATTGCGGTGACGATGTCTATATTGAATGCGACGGGAGCATTGGGGTAATGGACGAGCAGATTGAGGTGAAAGTAGGGAAATTGCTAAGAGAGAAAGGACTGACCCTTGCAGTGGCCGAATCCTGCACCGGTGGGTTAGTCGGGCACCTGCTTACAAATGTGTCCGGCTCATCGGAGTACTTTCGCGGCGGGGTCGTGGCTTATGCCTATGGGGCAAAGGAGCGGCTGCTGGGGGTTCGTCATAAAACGCTCTACGAGTTCGGCGCGGTCAGTGAGCAAACAGCCCGGGAGATGGCGCGCGGAGCGCGCAGTGCGCTCAGTGCAGATATTGGATTGTCAGTCACGGGAATCGCCGGACCTGGGGGAGGTATGGCGGATAAACCAGTCGGGCTAACCTGGGCAGCCGTGAGTGCGCGCGAAGGCAATTGGGTGGAGCGTAATGTGTGGGATGGCGACCGGGAGGGCAACAAATCAGCGTCCGCAGTTGGGGCTCTGGCTCTGTTGCTCAAGGTGCTGGAGATGAACATTGAGTGATGTAATACATATTGAGGCGCGCTTCCGTGACAATGGCGAGATTCTTCCGTTAGTGTTCATTTGGGAGGAACGCCGTTTCACTGCTCTTGCGCTGGGACGGCAGTGGCAGAAGGGTCCGTCGCGCCACTTCTTGGTTATGACCTCCAGAGAGCAGGTGTTTGAGATCACCTACAACGAAGATGATGGGAATTGGCGCATGGTGCGCAGCCCAGTGGAATTCGAGCGTGGTCGACAGGTTGTGTAAACGCTCGCTTTTGAGATTAGAAGTCGGTTTTCAAGAATTGAAGATTAAATACACACCGGGCACCTCATCAGGGATGCCCGGCGACTCTTTAAGCTAATCAACCTTAATTCAAGTAATCCCGCAATTGACGGGCTCGACGCGGGTGGCGTAAACGCCGCAGAGCCTTTCCTTCAATCTGGCGGATGCGTTCCCGGGTTAGGCCGAATTTCTGGCCGACCTCCTCCAAGGTGCAGGGACGACCGCTGTGCAGGCCGAAACGCAGCCGCAGAATGCGCGCTTCGCGGGGACTCAAGGTCGCCAGGACCTCTTCGATCTTGTCGCGCAACAGGTTCTGATAGGCCGTTTGTGTCGGCGTCGGGGCAGAATCATCTTCGACAAAGGATCCCAGCTCGGTGTCCTCATCCTCTCCGACAGGCGTTTCGAGTGAGAGTGGACGCCAGGATACTCGCATCATCCATTGAACCTTGCGCGGATCGATTTCCATAGCTTCGGCGATTTCTTCTGGTGTGGGTTTGTGTCCGATGTTTTGTTCAAGTTGTCTGGCGATCTTATATAGGCGGCGGATTCGGTCAGACATATGAACCGGAACGCGGATTGTTCGACCCTGGTCTGCGATCGCACGTGTGATCGTCTGGCGGATCCACCATGTCGCGTAGGTGCTGAAGCGGTAGCCACGATGGTAGTCGAATTTTTCCACTGCTTTCATCAATCCCAAGTTTCCCTCCTGGATCAGATCAAGGAAGGGTACGCCGCGCCCCATGTATCTTTTAGCAATACTCACCACTAAACGGGTATTGGCTTTGATAAGGTGATCGCGAGCTGCGCGAGCGTCTTGGATGTCACCATTGAGTTCAGCGCGTTTCTGAGCGTTAAGTTTTCCGTTGGGTTGACGCAATTCGTCTTCGGAGAAATTGCCCCGCTCGATGCGTTGGGCGAGGTCTACCTCCTGCTCTGTTGTGAGCAGCGGAACGCGCGCCATTTCCTTCAGGTATAGCCCCACGGTGTCATCGCTGGAGATAGCGCTGAGATCGAAGGGTTGTACATCATCCGCTACGACATCCTGAAGCAGATGTGGGGGGACTTGAGCGAGGTCTTCATAGACCTCGATGCCCGTGGTGCGAAAGAAGGTTTGCAAACGCTCCAGCCGGTCTTCCGAATCTTCAACCTCCGGAAACACGGTAGCGATGTCTTCTGTGATGATGTAGCCTTGGAAGTCCCCCTTTTCAATCAGGGCGGCAAAGGCTTCCCGTTTATTCCAGCGATCCTTCGAAACGCTCATTCACACTCTCCTGTTGACTCCGCAAGATGCGGTCTTAACGCGGTCGGAACGTGGAACTGATTCGTCGCCATCCCCCTCGAGATTACGAAAGCAATGTCTTTAACACCGAAAGCCGCGGATCAATATCCTCCTCTGGGTGGCTTTGGTGTTCTTCTGTAATTGCTTCACCACACACTGGGCATAAACCCATGCATTCGATCCGACAGATGGGTTGGATTGGCAGGTCGAGGAGAAAGCTCTCACGCAAAACCGGTCCGAGGTCCAGGATTGCATCCTCGGAAATGGTGAGGTGGGGGTCGCTGTCTTTCTCGGGGGGGTAGTCGAAGAGTTCGTTGAACTCTGCGCTCAGGACTTGTGAATATTCCGAGAGGCAGCGGACGCACTCGAGATCGATATTTCCTTGGAGTTGACCTTCGATGTAGATGCCCTGGCCGGTTCGCGACAATCGGGCTGAACCACGCAGGTCAGAAATTAAAAAGTCTTCTCCAATGAGGAGAGAGGACTCCTCAAAGTCAAAGTTGCGGCTGTCTCCGACATCCTTGTTAAGCAAGAATCCGACGTTAAGCCGCAACGGGTGGAACTTAGTCAGGTTTGCACCGCCTGGCAATAAGGTTCCCCAAAAATCGCTCGCATTATAGCATAGTACGCAGTTGAAAGCAAGAAAACGCGCTTGTACGTTACATAATTTACTGATCCGGAGTAAAATAACCCAATATCTAGGGGTGTACACAGGACGTGATGCCACGAGTGGCGATGGGGTACTGTGCGAATAGTCAAATGAGAGAGGTCCTATGACGCAGCTTCTTCTAGCATCCCGAAACCCAGGAAAATGCCGTGAAATGCGCATTTTGCTGCAGCCTCTTGGTGTTGAAATCATCGATGTAACTGAGCTGGCGACCGAAGTGCGGGTTGATGAGATCGGGAAGACCTATGCGGAAAATGCAAGCCTGAAAGCGGGGATATTCGCCGAGCATTTTCAGATATGGGCAATCGGTGACGACACAGGCCTCGAGGTCGACGCGCTCGAAGGCGCCCCGGGATTGCACTCGGCTCGTCTGGCTGGTCCAGGTCGTTCGGACGTCGACCGTCGAAATCGCTTACTCTCCCTGCTGGGATCACATCAGCGCCCGTGGACTGCACGCTTCCGCTGTGTCGTCGCGCTCGCTGGGCCGGAGGGGGGAATCGACCTGGCTGAAGGTGAGTGTGAGGGAGAGATTATCCCCGACGAGCGCGGCGAAGGTGGATTCGGTTACGATTCGATTTTCTTGGTCAAAGAAATGGAGCGGACGATGGCTGAGATCAGTCCGAAGGAAAAAAATCGAGTAAGCCATCGGGCGCGAGCCGTACAGGCTTTGCTCCCCACCCTGAAAATGCGTTTAGGGGGCTAGCGAAATTCGACGGGAATAAGGTTTCCAAATTTGGTGTGGGATGGGAATCTCCCAACAAATATTAATCATCTCGGCTCGCGCGCCTCACCTGTTCGAATCAATGGCATCGTTACAAACTTCCCAGGAATTTTTCAACCGCCCCGGTAACTTCCAGAGGTTGTTCAAGCATAACCATGTGGCCGGCGCCCTCAATGAGAAACAGAGTGGAATCGGGAATCTCCTCGTCCAGATGACGGGCATACTTCAAGGGTGTCAGGCGATCCTGTTCGCCGCAGAGAATTAGCGTCGGGACATGTATCTCCGGCAGTTGATCGCAAATGTCAAATTGATTGCAGGCTACAAAATCCCCGTGGATAATCTCGGGCTTAGTCTCAAGCATACGCATCTTTGCAAGAGCAATGATTTTTTCAGGGGTTTGATCGCTGAAAGACCACGTGATGACCACCTCTACGATTTCTTCAAACCGGATTGGGTCGGCGGCAGCCTGAAGGATTTCCCCGTTGACGCGCAAACGCCCACCAGTACCGACCAGGATCAGTCCGGTCACGCGGTCCGGTTTCTCCAACGCAGCAGTCATAGCGATGGCGCCGCCCATCGAGTGACCGGCCAGCACCGCGCGCTCGATCCCCTGCTCGTCAAGCCAGTCGACAACCTGTGCTACATAACCAACAATGGTCGTCTCTCCCTCACCGGGTGAATCGCCATGCCCCGGGAGGTCCAAACCGAAAACGCGATAATTCGGAAGGCGCCGCAGTTGTGGCGGCCAGTGAAGCCGGCTTCCGCCCGAACCGTGGATTAAGACAAGCGGCGGAGACCCAGAATAACGATCTCCGCCGTGGTCACTGAAGTGTATGGCGCCGGCCATTTATTCCTGTTCCTCTAGCCAACGCTCGGTCATCATCCCTGCTGCAGCACCCTGGCCGACAGAAGTTGTGATCTGTCTGAAGACGGAATCCTGGATCTCGCCAGCAGCGAATACACCTGGCACGCTGGTCATCATGCGGTCATCTGTAATTAGATAACCGTTCTTGTCCAACACCAATTGCTCCTTGAAAAAACTGGAGTTTGGAAGGTGACCGATAAAGATGAAGACCCCATCGGTGTCCAAAGTAACGGCCTCATCTTTTTTGACATTGCGGACGAGCGCCGATTCTACCTTTCCATCCCCGCGTATCTCTTCCAGGACTGAATCCCATACGAATTCGATCTTCTCGTTTTCAAACGCACGCCGTTTGAGCGCCTCACCGGCGCGCAGTTCGTCCCGGCGATGGATAACCCGCACGCGATTGACAAACCGCGTCAGGAAGAGCGCCTCCTCGATGGCGCTGTCTCCACCGCCGATCACAAGCACGTCCTTGTCGCGGAAGAAGAAACCATCGCAAGTAGCGCAGAACGAGACGCCGCGGCCGATGAGCTCCTCTTCGCCGGGGACCCCGAGACGATTCGGAGATGCACCGACGGTTACGATCACAGCATCCGCTTCAAATTCATCCCCGTGGGTTTTGATGTGGAAGGGGGAGCCTTCCTTGAAATCCACCTCGGTGACCTCGTCAATAAGGACGCGGGCGCCAAAGCGTTCAGCCTGTTTCTGCATCAATTCGACTAACTCGGGGCCACTTGAGCCTTCCGGGAAGCCGGGGTAGTTCTCGACCTCATTGGTGATCGAAATTTGCCCCCCAAGCTGGTTTCCGGAGATCACCAATGGGTTCAGGTTGGCGCGTGCTGTGTAAAGTGCGGCAGTCAGGCCTGCAGGACCTGACCCGATGATAATGACTTTTTCTTTTTGCATACGATCCTCACAAGTAGTATTTGGGATGGAATTAATGATCACAGAGGTGGTTTGTCAATTCCTTGACGACGTAGCGCAGCCACCATTGTGGGGCACATACGAGCAGACATCACGCCTCTTGGAGCACGCTGTCATTGTAAGCTAACCCTTTGCGCCGGGCAATGGATTAAGGTTTATAACAACGACAATTCCCGGGACTGAATGAGATTCAGCATCCGCATTCAGCACCGGCAGCTTGAAGCTCTAACCTATAGATGCGCATAGCTGTTGGGGATATTACGGTGCAATTACCTATGAAGTGGTTGCGGGCTTGTTGGCTTCTTTAGACCAGGGCATGTTGAATAACGCCGCGATTGCCATTTGTGTGGCCGCAGTGAGCCAGAAATTCCTTGTCAAGCCAAAGAGCAAACCGGAAAAGAGCGCTCGCAGTAAACTCGCCCTGTTGGCAAGCGCGAATCGGTTTGTCTTTTCCTCCTGAAGAACCCTGACCGCCGTCTCGGCAAGGGCAAGGGCCGTACCGATCGCAACGCTTGCGGGGAAAGACGTTACCCACAAGGCGGCTGACGCACGATACAGCGCCCAGCGAGTCTCTTCGCGAAGTGTTTCAGAGAGCGTGTGAGACCAGGGTAATTTGACAGGGCGCTTGCGCAGAAAAAGAGCGGCAGCGACAAGACCCAATCCACAGGCGACCGTGCCACTCACCCAACTCGCTGTCGAATGACCGTAAAGTCCGGCATCACGACCGATAATCGACCCAGTGAGAAGTGCGAGGTAAGGCAGCAGAAGGCTGTGTACCCAGGGGGCGGCGGCCTCCAACGGCTCTCGCCAGTCACCGAATTTCTCCTGCACCCGCGGCCAGGCCCAGCTAGCTACGATGGGCGAGAGTATTAACGCGAGGGACCAAAGTGCCGCTTCCCAGGGCATCCTTATTATTACTCCTTCGATGACCCAATTGTCTGGTCTGCTATGCCAGGCATTTATCGATCAACTGTGATCAGGAGTGCTCCGTCATGTTCTCGGTAATCTGGGATGGTTCGAGGAGTACAGAAAGCGTGATCCGTGTGCCTTTCCCCTCCGCCGATTCGATGTGCAAGATTCCATCTATGAGGTCGGCGCGCTCGCGCATGTTTACGAATCCAAGACTACCGCGTTGTTCGTAATAGGCATCTACGCTGCCGACGTTGAAACCTACTCCATCGTCTTCTACTTCGATGATAAATTGATCATCTTCGCCGCGCAGCCGAACCCAGATATGAGCGGCTTCGGCGTGTTTGCGAGCGTTGTTCACCGCCTCCTCGGCGATGTAGAAGAGAGCGCCCTGTTTCCCAATATCGAGTTCATGAGGCAGCTCGGAATCGGTCTCGATCACGACATTTTGATGGTGGATCTCGTTCTCTTTATCGGCTAATTGATAGAGCGCAGCGACCAACCCGCTCCTTTCCAAAATCAGGGGTCGGATCGTGAAGAGCATGTGACGAATCTCGCGGGTTGTTTGGCGAGCCATGTCCTCGACGCGCATTAACTCCTCGGCAGCCTCTTCTGGATCGCGGTCCATCAACCGTCTGGCAAAGTTCACCCGCATCGTGATCGCAGCGATAGTTTGGATCGGACCATCGTGAAGGTCTCTGGCGAGCTTCTTCTGGGCTTCTTCCTCTAATTCGCTGATGCGCTTCTTCTCGGTCTCGAGACTCTCGTAAAGACGGGCGTTGTGCAAGGCGACGCTCACTTGTTGTGCTATGGCGTTTAGAAGATCGCGCCGTTCTTTGGTAAAAAAGCGAAGCGTTGGATGTCCGTAAAGCAAGACTCCATAGGTCTCTAGTTGATAGGTCAACGGGGAAACAAAGACATCGCAGCATTCCCAGAGTCCAGGCAATTGTTTGAGGTCAGGGTCTTGGTCTGGATTGCGCGCGAGAAGCGAATCCCCCCGAACGAGCGCTCGACTGAGCGCACCTGTATCTGTAATTAACACGATCTGTTGTTTCTCCGGTCGAAGGTGCCGGGAGGCAACGACTTCAAAACCATCATCGGTCAGGAGTAGCAAAGCACTTCGCAGCGCGTGTTCTTGGCCGTCCCCCGAAATAACAGCTCGTGTGGACAGGTCGAGGGCGAGGTCCAGGACTTCATCAACATTGAGACTGGAGTTAATCTCCACGGCCATACGGACGAGCTCATTGGCCCGGGAGCGCTCCGCACGGCGGACTCTTTCCGCCAGCGGGTGAGTGTCCTGGGCAGGAAAACGCAAGCCATCGATTAGGGTTTTTTCGAACCATGCCAGGAGCATTGAAGAGGGCAGCAAAATCAGCGCGTAAGTAAGCCATATTTGTAAGGGAAAGGGATCTAGCCCAGGTGAAACATAGGGCAGAATATATGCGCTCGCCAATGCACCAACAGTCCATAGCGGAGCAAGAGCGATTCCGTCGACGGCAGCGAAAGCGAGAGGCCCGATGATTAGCGTCCACCATAGCGGACTTTGTGCCCCTCCGCTGTGCGCGATCAAGAATAATCCGAAGGCTAGATCGGCAAACCCGCTAAGGCGGAAGAAGATAGCCGCGTGCCAACCATTGGTCATTACCAGACTGGTGAGCAGGGAGAGCAGTAGCCATGCACCACAGAGAAGGGCCAGTTCCGAGTTGAGCAGGCCAAAATACCCGGCGACAAAGAGCGCCCCTATTAGCAGCAGGCTGCGAAAAACCCACGCCGCCCATATTTGACGGGTGCTGGGTGACTTCATGAATGCGAACATTGTCTTTATGATAATCTCGAAACGGCTCAACGCAACTGGTGGCAAGCCAATCCGATTAAGTTACCAGGAGGAGCGCACCATTAGAGATTTACATGTAGAGGGGTGCTTAAGGGAGCGCAGAGTGTGTCCATTCTCCATCACCCTTCGACTTCTCAGCTATGCGACCTTTCCCGGCGCGCGCTGAGCCAGGACCAGAGAGCGCCGCGTTGGGGTGCGACCACGAAGATGATGGCGAAGATCGCAGTCGTGACCAGGACGATTGACGCCCCGGAGGCGACGTTGATATAGAACGATAGATAGAGCCCGAGCACGGAGGAGAGGGCACCGATTAAAGCCCCCAGAAGCATCATTTTTGGCAAGCGCCTTGTGAGAAGGTAAGCGGACGAAGCCGGCGTGACCAACATTGCCAGGACGAGGGCAACGCCAACAGCTTGAAGAGAGATTACGATCACAACCGCGAGCAGAACGAGCAGCAAGTTCTGGAGGAAATTAACCGGCAAACGTAGCGTTTTCGCCAGTATGGGATCAAATGAGAGGACAAGAAACTCCTTATAGAACGCAAATACAGTCACCAAGACCAAAAAACCCAATATCCCCATCAGCATTAAGTCGGAATTGGAGACTCCGAGCAAGTCACCAAAGAGAATGTGAGTCAGGTCAACGGCGTAGCTTCGTTGGAGTGAAATGAGAGCTATGCCCAAAGCGAAGGCTCCGGCGAATACCACGCCGATGGCCGTATCATTCTTGATGTCTGTGCGCCTGCTGATGAACCCGATCAGAAGTGCTGCCAGCACGCCGAAGATCAACGCCCCAACGGCGTATGGCCACCCCAGGAGGAATGCAATCACCACGCCAGGCAGAATAATATGTGCGAGCGCGTCACCGAAGAAAGCCATACCGCGCAGCACGACATAGGCACCGAGAATGGGACAGACGACTCCGACGATGAGAGAAGCCCACAGGCCGCGCAGCATGAAGCTATATTGAAAGGGCTCGACCAGGAAAGAGAGCAGCTCGTTCATGATTTCAGAAACTCATCCTCTCCCTCGCAGCAGGTATCGCTGAGAATAAGCGCGCCGTCAGCGCCCGGAAGCATATGAACCTGTTTGCCGTAGGCCTGGATCAGCGCTTCTTGTGAGAGTGCTTTTGCTGCCGGTCCGTAGCTTATTAAACGCCGATTTAGCAGCATTACTTGGTCGAAGTGTTTGGCGGCGAGGTTAAGGTCGTGTGTGGCGATGAGCACCGTTACACCAGCCTGGTGCAGGTCTTCCAGAATGCGCAATATAGCATCCTGGCTGAGAACGTCGAGGCCTGTGAAAGGTTCATCGAGTAACACGACTTCCGCCTCCTGCGATAATGCTTGAGCCAGGAAGACTCGCTGCTGTTGTCCACCGGAGAGCTCCCCGATCCGGTGATCGGAAAAAGCACTCATGTCGACACGTTCCAGCGCCTCGCGGACGATGGTCCAGTCCGCGCGCGTCGGCCAATGAAAAAAGCCGATTTGATGGATGCGCCCCATCATTACGACCTCGGCAACATTAGCCGGGAAATCCCAATCGACCTGACTGCGTTGAGGAACATAGGCAATGCAGATATGGCTGCCCGGTCCATGGCCAAAGATATTGATCTCGCCCTGTGTTGGTTTGATGAGGCCGGCGATTAATTTCATAAGGGTGGTTTTGCCCGCGCCGTTTGGTCCTACGACAGCGATGTGTTCACCGGCGGGAATGTCAGCATTGATCTCTTCAAGCACGCTGATACCGTTATAGCGCAGGGAGACATTGTGCAGGTGGATCGGCGAGGCGCCGGTGTCATGTTCTTGAAAATGGCTAATTATGTTCGTCATTTGTTGAGTCCCGGATCGCAATTGCTTTTTAGGGAGCTATTTCAAAGCATTGACGATCGCGCGCACATTGTACTGCATGAATGTAAGGTACGTATCGGCAGGTCCATTGAGTTCGCTGAGGGATCCCGTATAGAGTGGAACTACGGCTACTGAGGTATCCCCGGCAATCTGCTCTGCGATCTGCCTATTGGATGTTATTCCTATGAAGATCACCTCGACACCGGATTGACGAATACTATCCTGGACGTCAGCCAATTCCCGTGCGGAAGGCGAAGCCGCGGAACTGAAGGCGGGGAGCAGAGCATTGATGATCTCGAAATCGTAGCGCTGGGCGAAATATCCCATGAGCAGATGATCGGTAACGAGTTTGCGGTCGGCTTGTGGGATTTCGTCCAATTGGGTCAGTATCCAATTGTGAAGGTCTTCGAGCTGATCTTGATAGGTATCGGAATTTGACTGGAAGGTGGCCGCGTTTATTGGGTCGAGTGCGGCCAGGGACTTCGCCGCGTTATCGGTCCAGACGTTTATATTCAGCGGATCGAACCAGACGTGGGGGTCAACCCCGGTGGCCGCGTGGGCTTCCTGGTCATGATCCACGTCTGTATCTGTTTGCTCTAAGGTGAACTCGCGGAGCTGTATCCCCTCCGAGAGGGTAACAATGGGAATTTCTTCTGGAAGTTGAGACAGTGATTGTTCCAGCGACTCTTCCAACCCCAAACCATTGATGAAGACGACATCCGCGTCGTGTAGCATACGCAGGTCGCCCGGTGTAAGTTGGTAGCCATGTGGGTCGGTCATGCGCGGGAGGATCGTGTCGAGGGCGATTGCCTCCCCGCCTACGTTGGCGACCACATCGGCGACGATGCTGGTTGTCGCAACCACACGTAAAGGACCGCCACCCTGAATTTGAGCAGCTTTGAGATCTTCTGGCTGCGTGAGAATGAGATCGGTGTGGTACGTAGCGCCACCGGAAGCGTTCTCTGCCCCGCGCGAGCACGCGGCCAATAAGGCGGCGAAGATCAAAATTAAAATATGCGAGCGGGCGAGTCGTTTCTGGGATAGCATTGTTTAGAGCCCCTCTATTTGTGTGTACATTGCGTAAAGCGATGGATAAGCTTTCAAACCGCTGTTCTGGATAACCATGGTTTGAATACCTCGATCACTCATGACGGCTACGTGATTGTGTCGGAATGATCTGGCACTCGCGGCATAAACCGACCAACTCAAGCAGATGATCTTCAATGACGAATCCAGTCTCAATTTGAACTTGTTTCATCAGCGGCTTAAGGTCTTCCGTCCCCGCGACCTCGATCGTCTGATTGCAGTCGCGGCATACCAGAAGGTGGCCATGACTTAATTCCACCCTGGCGTATCCGTGGCATTTGTCATCGAAGTGGATGCGACGGATATAGCCGTGTTCTACCAGGAGCGCCAGGGTCC
>DAOUTT010000096.1 GCA_030668545.1 Anaerolineales bacterium
AATCCGCTTGTAGTCGCATAATTTCAATGCACTCTCGTACGAGACCTTCGAGGAGAACGGGTTCGCGTTCGAAGCGAACTCTGCCTGATTCGAGCCTGGAGAGCTCCAAGAAGTTAGTCGTCAGTTCATTCAAGCGCTGTACCTCGTTGAAGAGGGTTTGCCGGATCTTGCTGCGCTGTTCATCTTTTAATTCTGGTCGCTGAAGGAGGTGGACGGCTGCAGATAATGCAGAAAGTGGTGTTCGCAATTCGTGGACCATCTCCGCAACGATGTCGCTTTGTTTGAATAGACGTGTGTTCTCAATCGCGATTGCTGCCTGGGCAGCTAACGCCTCCAGGACATGCTTGTCTTGCTCGGTGAATGGACCTTCGAGTTTATTCACCGCTTCGATTACACCAATTGTCTTATCTTTTGTTCTCAGAGGCACACCGAGGATTGATTTCGAGCGGGCCGATATTATCAAGTCGACCTCGCGGAAAAAGCGAGAATCTTCTGGCGCATCATCAACAAGAAGTGGTTCACGATGTGTGAATATCCATCCGGCGACGCTATTTTCAGGCGGTATCGCTATTAGCGTGTCGTCAGAGCGGAGCGGTACGGTAGCGGCTTCGAAGTAAAGCTGATTCCTTTGTGAATTGTAGAGGAGCAGGGCGGCGTCTTGGGAGTCGGTCAACTCTTTAGCAGCGTCTACGATCATCTGCAGGAGTGTGCTCAGTTCTAGCGTTGACACCAGATCCGAGGTCATCTCCAGAAGGCGATCATATCGCTTTAGCAGCGCGTCGACGCTATTGTGGTTATTAGTCGTTAATAAGTCGTTTTGTTTCTTGGGGCTCACGCAGCACCTCTTGAAGGATCATCGGCAGTACAATGGCTACATCATCGTGGATGACGAAATCCGCGCGTACGTCTAGGTATGTTGGTTCATTATTGATGATAATGAGTTTAGCGCCAGCGTTTAATGCAGGAATCGGCATCGAAGCTGCCGGCATGACTTCCATAGATGAACCAGCAACCACGATTAAGTCCGCTTCATCGATTAGGGTTTGCGCCTCACTAACGATGCAAGACGGCAGCTGCTCGCCAAATAGGATGATGTCCGGTTTGAGCAAACCGCCGCAATGATCGCAATATGGCAAAGCGCCGGAGTGGGCAAAATCATTGATCAGGCTTTCTGCGTTGTGCTTTTGATAACACAATGTGCACGTTGCCTCACGCAAATGACCATGTATCTCGTAAATACATTTCGATCCTGCCTTGCGATGGAGGTCATCGATATTTTGGGTGATGATGCCATGTAAAAATCCAGCCTGTTCTAATTTCGCAAGCGCGGTGTGAGCCGGGTTGGGGTCAGCATCAATCATTGTTTTCACAAGGGGTCGAACCCACTTGAAGAAGGCATCTGGTTGATAGCGGAAAGAGGTGAGAGAGGCAACCGTCATTGCGTCATACTTATTCCAAAGACCGGAGTCACGTGAGCGGAAGTCAGGGATTCCAGATCGCGTTGAGATTCCTGCGCCTGTAAGGGCAACCACCCGACGCGCGGAGCGGAATACGGCCGCGCTCTTCTCAATAGATTCAGTGAGTTGAGAGTGAGTCACAAACGCCATTAACCTTTGGGAGGTTGAAGGTACGTAAGGAGAGATTCAGCGAGTTTGCGGATTTGTTCGCTCACCAAAGAATCAGCGTATGAATCTACAAGTGGCGATCCCGCTTGTGAAGCTTGATGAGCTTGCTCGGGGGCAGGGGAGACGATCCCCGCTAATTCAATTCCAAGGTCACTTTCCACCTGTCTCCAGGGGACTTGTAGGCTTGTTCCCACGCGGTTGATAAGCGCAAGACCAACCTTGCTAGTATTAATACCGCCCGTTTCTAGTTCTTGCAGTAATGCACGTCCCATGGCATCCGAGGGGTAGATTGGTTCCACAATCAGGATGATGCGAGCGCATTGCTGTAAAAGGGGCTTCGTGTAGGGTTTCAACCCTGAACCAAGGTCGAGAATGAGTAAGTCGCACATTGAGGCTAGGTTGGATACAACCGCTTCAATCTGGGGGACGGCTTGTTCAAGTTCTGTTTCCCGGGGATGGAAAGACGAAAGGAGCAAGCGGACACCACTCGAGTGATTGACGATCTCTGCCTCTACAGATCTGAGATGGATGTCCTTCAAAGATCTGGAGAGTACGTTGGATAGACCGGAGGGGTCCTGGATATCCAGTTCCAAACCCATCGAGCCGTGACCCGGGTTAATCTCGGCGATGATTACATCATAGCCCTGATCGAGAAGTGCGACTCCGGAGTTTAAGGCCAGTGTTGTCGTTCCAATGCCGCTTCGAGATCCGAGGAATGCGACGATTTGAGCATTAGCCTCAGGCGCTGCAACTGCTTGTGCAGAGCGTGCAAGCACCGCTTTCACATGAGCCGTAAGTTCAGCCGGGTGGGTGGGTTTAGTCAAGTAGTCGTCGACCCCAGCTTCAAAGCCAGCTACTTTATCGTCCACCATTGTTTTTGCTGTGAACATGATTATGGGAATATGAGCAAGAGCCGGGTTGGAGCGGAGACGCTTCGTGACCTCATATCCGTCGAGATCTGGCATCATCACGTCCAGGAGGATCAACTCTGGCTTGTCCTCCGCGGCTTTGGCGAGCCCAAGCGTCCCGTTGCTGGCGACGGAGATCTCGTAACCCTGGCGTTCAAGCATCAAGCCAACGAGTTTTAAAGTGTCGACATCATCATCTATGATTAGTACTTTATTGGTCATCAGGAAAGCACCTTATCGATGATTCACTAGTCATTGCAGTTTAACATAACAGTTAATGATATTGCAAGAAGATAAAGTACCCATAAGGTGCCCTCTAGGCGTAATTATGGAAACCATCCGAATGAGAAACATCATAGGGATTTCTCCCTCGCCGCTGCGCGGCTCAGTCGAAATAGCAGGTTCTTCGCCGATGTCATTCTGAGCCGAAGCGCAGCGTAGGCGAAGAATCTCGTTCTTTGAATTGTATTGTGCTCCGTCCAGTTAACGAGATTCTTCGTCGCTCTGCTCCTCAGAATGACATTATCGGAACTTACTCTCAGGCTGATGCAGGAAGAATATAGAGGCGAGCGGAATTAAAGATGAAAATTCGGTTTTGATTGCGTGCAACGCTGCTATATAATCTTGTTCTATATGAATAGCAAAGGTACCTCACCTAGATGACGCTTGAGTTATGGGGTTTTTCGGGCAGCCCCTCGATTGGAATGCCGCTACGTCCATCCGGCTATTTCCTCCTCCTGGGGGAAATCGCGCTGTTACTGGCGCTCCTTTTTATTCGACAAGATTGGGCTAGGATCCGCCGTCAGGTTGACGGTTGGATTCGAGAGCCATCTTTTTTACTCCTGCTTCTGTCCGCGCCACTCGCCGCTCAGCTCTTCATGATCCGTCTTCCGGCTCCATCGATGCTGGTCATTCCCGGGGTCCCACAAGGCGTTGATGGACCTGCCTTCTCGATTTTTGGAGCATTCCCCTGGCTGCTCGCGGCTGGTTTCCTGGGAGGGGGGCCGGCGATAGTAATCGCCTTCGTGGGTGGGTTAGCGCGCAGCGCTTGGGAGACACACAGCATACTCACTCCGCTGCACATGGCTCTTGTGGCTGCCCTGGTTTCCTGGTTGTTGCGTCAGAATTATCGCGAGTGGCTAGGGCGTGCAGGGCGAAACCCGCTCATCGCAGCTTTAATCGGTGGGCTTGCCCTGGGGACATTGGGCAGTGTGGATCATTTCATATACAGCGGTGGCAGTTTTTATGACGCCTTAGATTTTGCATTTTCTCTTCTCCAACCCACATATCTAGCAGCTTTGATTGAGACGGGTATCGCCGGTGGGATTTGCCTTTGGTTGCGCAATTCAGAACGCATACCCTGGTATTCACCGCAGAGACTTGTGGTTGGGCCTTACAACCGATCGCTTGCTGCGCGGTTGCTCTCAACTCTAGTCGTGGTCGGCGTTATCTCAAGCAGCGTGCTGCTAATTGGGGATTGGGTCCTCGCACAGCAAGCAGCACAAGATCTTATTGAAAAACAGATGCTTCAAACCTCCGATCAGGTGTCGAGTACTATCCCATATTTCATCCAAACTGGAAGATCGATCGAAACGCACATCGCCGAGGAGCTTGGTCCAGCGGTTGAGAGCAGTAACGTCTCTGAAGAACAGATGAAGTCGTTCCTGCGGACAATCGCCTTCTTCCGAACACTTGCCGTCTTCGATAAGGACAAGAATCAACTCGCTGTGTATCCTGCGGAGGGTATTCTGTCTGAAGGGACTCCTTTCGAGTTAGGAGCAGCTTTGGACGCTGCGCTCCTGGGCGTCTCGGAAGAGGTGGTCTTGAGACCGGACAGGGAAGCTGCCTCAGCTCGGTTGGCATTCGTTACACCCGTTCGTTCTCCGGAAAGCAATGAGCCAATTGGTGCGATTGTGGGCGTGACGGATCTGGATACCAATCCCTACCTCCTGCCGGTTATGGAGATCATTCAAGGACTTGCTCCTGGTCAGGCTTTCATCATCGATGCAGACGGCACGATCCTTGTTCACAACGATCCACGCCGCTTAATGTTGACATTTGAAAGCAGCGAGGCCGGCATCAACCAGGTGGTTTTAGAGACAGCTCCCGACGGCACTCGCCGGCTGGTCAACACGAATGAAGTCAGCGGTTACCCTTGGTGGGTTGTTGTAACCGTGGCCCAGAGTGAGGTCCAGAAGCTGGCCTTACAGATCGCGGCTAACTTATTTATCGTCGTCCTGGCGGTCGGCGTTGTTATGCTCCTCGCCGTCTATCTAATCAGCCGGCGACTAACGCAGCCCCTGCGAATGATGGCGAGTGTTGCCCAGTCGATCGCCCGTGGGAACCTGGAGCAGCCGGTGGTTGGTGAAGGTCAAGATGAAATTGGCCGCCTGGCTGTTTCTTTCGAGCGTATGCGCCGGCGTCTTAAAGCTCGCCTGGATGAAATGGGCTTGCTTCTCACCGCGAGCCAGCAGGTGGCGAGCTCCTTTAACCTCGATGAATCGCTGCCGCCGATCCTTGCAGGTATAAAGGATCTTACTCGCTCGGATTTTGTGCACCTTGCGTTAAGCCCGGATGAAACTATTAACTTCCACATGGAAACTTACACTGCAGGCGATGATCCCGGGAACTGGGCTGCACTCGATGTGCAAATTCTCGAACTTTGTGAGACCTCGGGGAGGTTCACACTCGAGAACCCGACACGGGCGAAAGCGGTGCTGGATATTCAATCCCTCGATACTCCCCTGGAAGCGATGACCGCTGTGCCGCTGCAGAATGAAGATGTTTTTGTCGGAGTCCTATGGATGGGGTACCGGCAGCCTCAAGTTTTTACTCCAGATGCGTTGCGGCTCCTGTCAATTCTCTCAGGACAACTCGCGGTTGCCGTAGTGAATGCGCGGCTGTATCAACAGGCGGAGCAAGAACGTCTGCAGCTCACTGCAGTGCTTGAAACAACGCCGGATGCAGTTATTTTGATTAATACGGATGATCGCATCTCGCTCGCTAATCCGGCGGCAGAAGTCGTCTTGAAGCGCAGCGCAGATGAATCTTTAGGTCAGCTGGTGGAAGAGTGTATCGAGTCGCAAGAGCTGCTCGATTTGCTTGGCGAACCAGAGTCGGAATCACGTTCGGTGGAAATCCGTTTGGATAAAGGGCAAATCATGTTCGCCTCGATTTCGGATATCCACTCACCGAATGAAGGCACCTCAGGTCGTGTTTGCGTACTCTGGGACATCACTCATTACAAGAAGCTCGATACACTGAAGTCGGAGTTCGTCTCAACTGTAAGCCATGATTTGCGTGCTCCCTTAACGCTGATGCGCGGTTACGCCACCATGCTCAGTATGGTCGGGGCGATGAACGAACAGCAGAAGGAATTCATAAGCAAGATTCTCACAAGCGCAGACCAAATGGGAGAACTTATTGGGAATGTGCTGGATCTAGGCAGGATAGAGGCTGGTGTCGGGCTTGAAGTGGAAACTATTCCGCTGGACTCCATACTTGATTCGGTCTTGGACATATATCGACCACAGGCTGTGAACAAGCAGATCACATTAGACGTAGAGCTTGAAGAGGAGATGGAGTCGGTCGAAGTCGATGCGACGCTCATCCGCCAGGCGATTGCGAATCTGGTCGATAATGCCCTGAAATACACGCCGGCTGACGGTCATGTCACTATCCATGCTGAGCAGCAGGAGGAATTCCAGATTGTACAGGTAAAGGACAATGGAATGGGCATCGCTCCCACGGATCAGGCGCGTCTGTTCGAAAAATTCTATCGGGCTCGGGGACGTGAGACTTTGAGCATTAAAGGTTCGGGTTTAGGTCTGGCGATTGTCAAGTCCATCGTTCAACAGCACGGTGGGAGGGTGTCAGTCGAGAGCAAGCTTGGTGAAGGCAGCACATTTACCATCTGGTTCCCTATTCGCCAGCCGGAAGAATCAGAAGAAGCCGCAGTGGAGTGAGGGGGCAAGGAGCGAAAAATTGACGCTGCATTCCATTCTCTGCTATAATCTTGCCCAACAACCGAAGAGAAAAGGCGTACATCATCAGGAGGAGTAAGCCGAACCGCGCTGACAGAGAAGGAGAGGCCAAAGACTGAGAGCCCTCCGCAGCGGCAGCGGCTGAACGTCGCCCGATGCGCCCGCCGAAGAAACTGTTAGCAGGTCAACAGGAGTAGAGCGGCGCGGGTGAGCCCGTTACAGCGAAGCCCGGATGCTGGTCCAGGGCAATGAGAGCGCTCGTACAGGGATGTGCGGCGAACTGAGGTGGTACCGCGGAGGTTCAACCCTTCGTCCTCATGGACAAAGGGTTTTTCTGTTTAATGGACTCAT
Source organism: Anaerolineales bacterium (assembly GCA_030668545.1). GTDB lineage: Bacteria > Chloroflexota > Anaerolineae > Anaerolineales > E44-bin32 > E44-bin32. The sequence goes on from DAOUTT010000096.1 coordinate 6,868, forward strand.
AATGGCTATTGAGATCGAGGGATGAAAAACCATCCTCTCGAGGAGGTAGATTGAGCGATGTCTGATTTCAAGCTTGCCAAGACCTACGATTTTAAAGATGTGGAAAACCGGGTTTACAAGTGGTGGGAAGAATCTGGGTATTTCACGCCGGAGATACAGCCGGGGGTTAGACCCTATGTCATCTCCATGCCACCGCCGAATGTCACCGGTGAAATGCATATTGGACACGCCATGTTTGTCGCCATCGAGGATCTGATGATCCGTCATAGCCGGATGACCGGCGTTCCGACGCTATGGCTGCCGGGGACGGATCACGCTGGAATTGCCACTCAGCTTCAGGTGGAAAAATACCTTCTTAGGACGGATGAAGTCACGCGGGAAGAGATCGGGCGCGAGGCGTTTGTCCAGAAAACCTGGGAATGGAAAGAAAAATATGGGGGGATCATCACTCAACAGCTGCGCCGTCTCGGGGCTTCCTGCGATTGGACGCGAGAAAGATTTACGCGCGACGAGGGCTTATCCGCGGCAGTTCTGGAAGCCTTCATCCGGCTGTATGAGAGAGGTTATATTTACCGCGGGACGTATCTGATCAATTGGTCTCCAGGGCTCCAAACAGCGGTGAGTGATCTCGAGGTGGAATATCACGAAGAACAGGGTTCTCTGTATTACTTTAATTACCGCGTGGAAGGGTCTGATGAGAATATCCCCGTC